>CALMYM010000315.1 GCA_937873675.1 uncultured Alphaproteobacteria bacterium
GGCGGGGGCCCCGCGCGGGCGGGGGAAAGGTGGGTCCCCTCCGGGCCGGAACAGGCTCTGGGTAGGACGACCCGGAGACGCCCGATGACTCGCCCGCCGAAGCCCCTCCCCTCCTCCGCCTCCGAGGCGACCGCCGGCCGGAGCAAGACGGCGCCGCGTCGCGGCAAGGCGGCCGCCCGATCGCTCTACACGGCGGCGGAGATCGAGGCGCTGTTTCGCCGCTTCCACGACGCCGAACCGGAGCCGAAGGGCGAGCTCTACTCTGTCAACACCTTCACGCTCCTCGTCGCCGTTGTCCTGTCGGCGCAGGCGACCGACGCCGGCGTCAACAAGGCGACGCCGGAGCTCTTCCGCCTCGCCGACACGCCGCAGAAGATGGTGGATCTCGGCGAGGACCGCATCCGCGACCTGATCAAGACCATCGGCCTCTTCAAGACCAAGGCGAAGAACGTCTGGCTGTTGTCGAAGGCGCTGGTGGAGAGCCACGGCGGCGAGGTGCCGGCGAACCGCGAGGCGCTGCAGGCGTTGCCCGGGGTCGGGCGCAAGACCGCCAACGTGGTGCTCAACATCGCCTTCGGCCAGCCGACGATCGCCGTCGACACCCACATCTTCCGCCTCGCCAACCGCTTGCGGCTGGCGCCGGGCAAGACGCCCGAGGAGGTCGAACGGCGGCTCGAGGCGATCATCCCCGACGCCTACAAGCGGGATTCGCACCACTGGCTGATCCTGCACGGCCGCTACGTCTGCAAGGCGAGGAAGCCCGAGTGCGGCCGCTGCCTGATCGCCGACCTGTGCAAGTCGCCCGAGAAGACCGCCGACGCGCCGGAAAAGCCGGTGGCTTTCTGAGACCGAACCGACGAAGTTTCGACCTTTTCGAAACTTCGTCGGTGAAGGCGAGCCCGAACGGGCGTCGGCCGGTCAGGCCGTGATGCTGATGAAATTCGGACGAGTCCGAATTTCATCGACCGAGTTTGAGACGGATGGGGAAGATCCGGGCGGAGACCCGGCAGCAGCGCGAACGCCGGCCGAGCCGCCTTCGCCCCCCCTGCCATTTCGTCGGACGCCCGGGGGAAATGAGCCGGCGAGACGACTTGCGTGGCGCGTCCGCATCGCCTATGAAGTCCGCGCTTGCCCGATGGGCATGGTGAGGTGGCCGAGTGGTTGAAGGCGCACGCCTGGAACGCGTGTATACGTGAAAGCGTATCGAGGGTTCGAATCCCTCTCTCACCGCCATACATTCCCGATCATTCGCGATTTCGAGAACCTCGCCCCAGCGGCGTGAGTTCGCACGTCCTTATCGGCCTTCTCCTGGTCTCTGATGTAACGTCTAATATCAGGCTCATGAAATTCGGACTCGTCCGACTTTCATGAGCACTACGGCCTGATCGGCCGACGCCCGTTCGGGCTTGCTTTCACTCACGCAGTTTCGAACGGCTCGAAACTGCGTGAGTTCGGTCTAACGACCTGTTCGTCGTACCCGATCGTCGAGACGAAATATCCGCGAGCCCAGAAGTGACAACCTCGGTACTTCCGCTTCTTTGCATACCTGTTTGCCACATAGAGGGCCGTCTTCCCTTCGAGAAAGCCCACTATGTAGGACACCGAGTATTTTGGGGATATCGAGATCAGCATGTGAACGTGGTCCAGCATCAGGTGCCCTTCTTCGATCCGGCACCCATCTGTGGACACAGTTTCAAAAATTGACCTCGCAATTCCAACCGAAGCGCGCCGTAGATACGCTTCATCCGGTACCTACTCGCAAATACTGGGTGGTATTTGCCGTCCCAAGTGCTCTGCGACAGGCGGTTATCGTCCACTGTAACCTCCGTGCTTCGGCCACTACGTGACCCAAGCGCGGAGGTTTCTTTCATACCGTGTTGAATTCTTCCACCCCCACGGTAGGTGGGGCTTCCCTAAGATACAAAAACGGGCGGCCGAAGCGAACGGTCGCTTCGACCGCCCGAGGCGAGCGCAGGGAGAGCGCTCGAAGGCGTAGGGCGGACAGGCGGATGCCGGGGGTGGCCGGACCGGGACCGGCCCTTTCGTCAGCGCCAGTCGAGACCGATGTCGACGGCCGAGGCCGATTGGGTGATGCGGCCGACCGAGACGTAGTCGACCCCGGTCTCGGCGATGGCGCGGATGGTCTCGCGGGTCACCCCGCCGGAGGCCTCGAGCCGGCAGCGACCGGCGACCAGCCGAACCGCTTCGCGCAGCATCGGGACGCTCATGTTGTCGAGGAGGATGGTGTCGGGGCCGGCTTCGACCGCTTCCACCACCTGCTCCAGCCGATCGCATTCGACCTCGATCGCCGGCAGCCCGGCGGTACGGCGGCGGCGTCCCGCCTCGCCGACACCGCCGCAGACGGCGACGTGGTTGTCCTTGATCAGCACCGCGTCGTAGAGGCCGATGCGGTGGTTGACCGCGCCGCCGAGGCGCGAGGCATATTTGGCGAGATGGCGCAGACCCGGAGTGGTCTTGCGGGTGTCGAGCAGGGTGCAGCCGGTGCCGGCGACGAGGTCGGCGTAGGCGCGGGTCGCGGTGGCGATGCCGGAGAGGTGCTGCAAGAGATTGAGGGCGGTGCGCTCGGCGGTCAGCAGGCCGCGCGCCGGGCCGTCGATGGTGCAGAGGACGCGGCCGGCTTCGATCCGATCGCCGTCGGCGACCTCGGTCACCACCCGAGCGGTCGGCGCGAGGCGCCGGACGATGTCGCGGACGAAGTCGAGCCCGGCGACCACCAGCTCCTGGCGGGCGACCATCGCGCCGGAGAAGCGGAGGTCGGCCGGGATGACCGTGTCGGAGGTGATGTCGCCGGAACCGACGTCCTCGGCGAGCGCCGCCTCGATGGTGCGCTCCAGTTCGGCGGCGAGGAGATGCGGGGGCACATGGTGGTCGATCACGGAGCGATCCTCGAGAAAACGACGGTTCGATCGGGCACGGCGTGGACGCGGGCCGACGCTCGGCGACGACGGGCGGCCCACGGCACGGAAGGCGGACGGAAGGGGCAACCGGCCGCGGCTAGCGGCCGGCGTCGGGGCGGGCGATGAGGCGGGCGAACTCCCGCGTCGACAGGATGCGGCGATCCTGCTCGGCCGCCTCGATCTCGTCGACCGAGAGGTTGCGGACCATGGCGAGCAGCGTACGTCGGGTGGCGGCGATGTCGTCTTCGGCGACCCCGGCGACGGCGAGCTCGTTGACCTCGACCGCCATCGGCACCAACACGTCCCTCAGCGCCCGCCCGGCATCGGTCAGATGGACGAAGACCTTGCGGCCGCTGTCCTCGGGAGCGTGGATGCGGTCGACGTAGCCGAGCTTCTCCATCGCCACCAGCGCGGTGTAGGCGGTCGGCTCCATCAGGCCGGCCCGCTCGGCCAGCTCGCGCTGGGTCAGGCCGTCTCGGTCCCACAGGATGCGCAGGAAGGTCCAGTGGCCGAAGGAGACCGAGTGTTCGGCCAGCCGGCGCTGCAGGCTGCGGGTGAGGCCACGGGTGGCGTCCTTGATCAGGTGGGCGAGGCGGTCGTCGGGGACGTCCTCGAGCCAGTGCTTGAGCGTCGCCTCGGCGGTCGCCGCTTCGATCGCCGGCTTGGCCGCGGCCGAGCCCTTGCCGCCCGAGCGCTTCGCGGGAGTGTCGGAGGTCTTCTTGGTCATCGCCGATCCCCTGGAACGACCTGGTGGTGGAGGACGCCCTCGCGGGCTGCGGCGCCAGCCTGGGGGATCGCCCCGCAGACTTAAAGCGGCGCCATGCCCCAGGCGCCGTCGTGGATCGGGGGCACGCCCTCGACCACCGCCGCCCGGAGTTCGTCGATCACTTCGGCGCGCGGCACCATCGGCGGCGGCAGCGCCTCGAAGCGACGATCGTGGTCGGCGTAGACGTGCATCCCGTCGGCCGTCGGCCTGAGATCGGCGCGGTCGCAGGAGGCGACGACGAAGCCGAAGTGGTTGTGGGCGACGGGCGGCGTCTCGTCGCCTCCGGCGCCGGCACCGTAGGTCCGCGCCACCTTGAGGGCGATCTCGTCGGCCTCGCTGCGGCCGGCGAGTCGCGCCCGGGCACGACCGTGGTCGGCCGGATCGCGACGCTGGCCGAGTTCGCCGATCCAGCCGCAGAGCTCGTCGGTGTCGAAATGGCCGGCACCGCTGTAGGTGAGCGTCGCCGAAGCGCCGTCGGCGAAGGTGAGGAGGGCGTTGTAGGCGGTCTCGCTGCGCCGCGACGGGTCCCAGACCGCGGCGGTGGCGCGGACGCTCTTCACCAGCCCGCCGCCGAGCAGGCGGACGATGTCCACCTGATGCGCCGCCTGGCTCCACACCACGCCGCCGCCGGCCGCGGTGTCCAACTCCTCCGGGCGACGCGGCCGATAGAGGAAGTCGGTGAAGGTCAGCGCGGTGATCATCCGCAGCCGGCCGTGGGTCCCGCCCTCGATCGCTCGGCGGGTGTGGAGGACGGGTGCGTCGAAGCTGTGGCTGTGGCCGACCAGGAGATGGACCCCGGCCTTTTCCGCCGCTTCGACCATCGCCGCGCAGGAAGCGAGATCGAGCGCCATCGGCTTCTCGACCAGCACGTGGTGGCCCGACTCGAGCGCGGTGATCACCTGCTCGCGATGGAAGCCGTGCGGCGAGGCGACGTAGATCGCCTCGACCTCCGGGTCGGCGCAGAGCGCTTCGACCGTCGCATGGGAACGACCGCCGAATTCGGCCGTGAACAGCTCGCGCGCCTCCGGACGGAGGTCCATCGCCGCGACGAGGCGCACCAGCGGGTGGGCGCGCAGCGTCGGCAGCATCAGCACGAAGGCGCGGCCGAGGCCGACGACCCCGAGACGCAGGGGTCGCTCCCGGGCGGTGTTGGGGGGCACCGTCATAGATCGAGCACCAGTTCGCCGCCGCGCGAGCGCGAGACGCAGACCATGATCGCCGACGGCTTCTCGTCGTCGTTCAGCGCCATGTCGCGGTGATCGGCCTCGCCGGCGAGGAGACCGACGCGGCACGATCCGCAGGTGCCGCTCTCGCAGGACGAGGAGACGTGGATGCCGGCGGCGCGCAGGGCGTCGAGGATGGTGACGTCGGCGGCGACCGGCACGACCCGGTTGCTGCGGGCGAGACGGACGTCGAAGGCGACGTCGTCGGGGCGCGGTACGGCGGAGACGCCGCCGAAGTCCTCGAAGTGGACGGCGGCGGTCGACCAGTGGCCGGTCATGTCGCGCACCGCGTCCATCAGGAAGCGTGGACCGCAGCAGTAGACCTGCCCCTTGGGGCGTTCGAGCAGCGGCCACAGATCGAAGGCACGGGCCGGGTCGCCGCCGTCGTGGTGGATCGTGACCCGACCGCGAAACCCCTCCCCCGCCATCTCCTCGGCATAGGCCGTCGTTTCCCGCGACCGCGTCAGATAGACGAAGCGGAACGGCCCGCCGTCGGTCTCGATCAGATGGCGCGCCATCGACAGCAGCGGCGTGACGCCGATGCCTCCGGCGATGAACAGCGCGCCGCCGGGTTTCGCTTCGAAACGAAAGGCGTCGCGCGGTTCCGAGACCGCGAGGGCGTCGCCGACCTTCGCCTCGTCGATCAGGCTCATCGACCCACCTCGGCCTCCCGCATCGCGCTTGACCGCGACGACGTAACGGGTCCGCTCGGACGGCGCATTGCACAGCGAATAGCAGCGGACGAGGCCGTTGGGGGTGCGAAGCCGCAGATGCGAACCGGGCGTGAAGGGCGGCAGATCGGCACCGTCGTCGCGAGCGAGAACGAATTCGTGGATGTCGTCGGCGAGGCGACGACGCGACACGAGGCGCAACGGCGAGAGATCGGAATCGGGAGCGACGGTCATACGCGAGGCCTCGTTATGAGCTGTTATTTAGATCTCTAAAACACTTTTTCTGGAATGCAACAGGAAAGTCATACCGCCTCGTCGGTGCGATGATGACAGTGCCCATCAATAGTCCTGCGCGCGAAGCCCATTCATTTTGTGCATCGCGGAAATCAAAATTCGTATAGTTCGAAATTTCCCCTGGACAGGGCGCGGAGCCTTCGCATAAGCAAATTAGAGAGCTAAGTTGGTGTCCGGATCGGAACCGGCGAGGCCAGATGACCGTGGGAGGAGCCGAACATGCTCACGAATGAGGAAAACGACCTGCTCTGCCGTGTCGAGGGCGATGCTCCGATGGGGCAGATCTTCCGTCGTCACTGGATTCCCGCCTGCCTCTCGGAGGAGGTGGCCGAGCCCGATGGCGCGCCGGTGAAGATCCGACTGCTCGGCGAAGATCTCGTCGTCTTCCGAGATACGGACGGATGCCTCGGAGTACTGGATGAATACTGCCCGCACCGGCGGGCCTCGTTGGCCCTCGGGCGCAACGAGGATTGCGGTCTGCGCTGCCTCTACCACGGCTGGAAATTCGACGTGGACGGCAATGCCGTCGAAATGTCGTCCGAGCCGAAGGAGTCCGGGCTGGTCGAGAAGGTGAAGCACAAGGCCTATCCCACCCACGAGGCCGCGGGCTTCGTCTGGGTCTACATGGGACCGGCGGCCGAAAAGCCCGAGTTCCGGATGCCGGTCTATGCGCCCACCGAAGACACCCAGCTCTCGATCGCCAAGATCGTCATCGACTGCAACTGGGCGCAGATCCTGGAGGGCGCGATCGACTCGGCCCATTCGTCGAGCCTGCACTCCTCCGACATGGTGCCGTCGCGGGTTTCCCGCGCCATGGCGACCGACAAGAACTGGCTGCGTCCGTCGACCGACAAGTCGCCGCGTCTCGTCGTCCAGCGCACGCCCTTCGGCTTCCGCTATGCCGCGATCCGTCGCCCGACCTTCAACGGCGACACCCACGACTACGTGCGCACCACGCTGTTCATCGCGCCCTACACGGTTCAGATCCCGCGCAACGACCGCTACAACGTGGCGATCCTGCACATTCCGATCGACGACACCCACACCGCCTTCCATTTCATCGGCTGGGGTCACGGCGACGACGAGGTCCCGGAGGTCGCCACCTGGCGCAAGTTCCTCGGCGCCGAGGTCGGCACCGACGTCGATCACCGGTTCCACAAGATCCGCAACCGCGACAACGCCTACCTCCAGGACCGTACCCTGATGAAGCTCGGCAACTTCACCGGCATCAAGGGCATCCCCAACCAGGACATCGCCATGTGGGAGACGATGGGGCCGATCGCCGATCGCTCGCGTGATCGCCTCGGTGCCTCCGATCTGGCGATCGTCGAATTCCGGCGCCGCATGGTCGAGGCGGCGCAGGAGTTCGCCGCCACCGGCGCGGTGATCGGCCGCGGATCGGACGTCGTCCCACAGATCCACCTCAAGTCGTTCGAAGGCGTCGTGCCGAAGGGCGCCGACTGGCGGACGCTCGGCGTCTCCGCCGAAGAAGTGGCCGCGACGGCTCCGTCGGCCGCGGAATGAAGAAGAGGCGGGCGGTGGGACGGACCGCCCGCCGAAACCATCAGAGGGAGGGAAGAAACATGCGACATTTCCGTGAGACGGCGGCGGGGCTCCTCGGGGCGGCGCTCGCCCTCGCCACGCCCGCCGCGGCCGAAGACACGACGATCCACGTGGTGCTGCCGCTGACCGGCGGGGCCTCCTTCCTCGGCAAGGCCGGGCAGAAGGGGCTCGAAGTGGCCGAGAAGACGGTGGCCGACAGCGGCGGCATCCACGGGCGCAAGCTGAAGTTCGTCTTCCACGACGACCAGACCAAGCCGCAGGTGGCGGTGCAGACGATCAACCAGATCCTCGCCACGCGGCCGAAGGTGATCCTCGGGTCGGCGCTGGTCGCCACCTGCAACGCCATGGCGCCGGCGCTGCGCCGTGCGACGGTGATGTACTGTCTGTCTCCGGGCGTGCGCCCCGCCGCCGGCGACTTCATGTTCACCTCGAGCTCGTCGACCGCCGATCTCGCCGCCGCCCAGATCCGCTACTGGCGCTCGCGCGGCATCACCAAGCTGGCGCTGATCACCTCGACCGATGCCTCCGGCCAGGACGCGGTGCGCAACATCCGCGAGGTGCTGGCGCAGGCCGAGAACGCCGACGTCAAGCTGGCCGCCGAGGTGACCTTCAATCCCGGCGACGTCTCCGTCGCGGCGCAGATCCAGCGCATCGCCGCCGCCGAGCCGCAGGCGATCGTCGCCTGGTCGACCGGCGCGGCGATCGGCACGGTGTTCAAGGGCATCGTCGATGCCGGCCTCGATCTGCCGGTGGCGACGACCGACGGCAACATGACCTACGAGCAGATGGCGCAATACGCCTCGATCCTGCCGAAGCAGCTCTACATCCCCTCGCCGCTGTGGCCGCGCCACGCCGGGGTGAAGCTGCCCGAGGGCGTCGAGGCGGCGCAGAAGACCTTCTTCGCCGCCTTCGATGCCGCCGGGGTCAAGCCCGACATCGCCGCCGCCCTCTCCTGGGATCCGGCGATGCTGATCGTCCATGCCCTGCGCACCCTGCCGGACGGGGCGAGCGCCGAACAGGTCCGCGCCTTCCTCGCCGACCTCCAAGGCCATGCGCTCACCTCCGGCATCTACGACTTCCGCAAGGTGCCGCAGCGCGGCCTCGACGACACCTCCGTGGTGGTCACCCGGTGGGAGCCGACGAAGCAGACCTGGGACGTGATCAGCCGGCCGCGCGGTCTGCCGCTCGACTGATCGATCCCCGGTTCGCCGACTGTCCGCCGATCGGGAGTGTGCGGAGCATGACGAATTTCATCCAACTTCTGATCGGCGGTGTCCTCACCGGATGCATCTACGCGCTGATCGCCCTGGGCTTCTCGCTCATCTTCCGGGTGACCGGGGTGGTCAATCTGGCGCAGGGGGCGTTCTGCATCCTCGCGGCCCTCGCCTGCGCCAGTTTCGAGATGCAGTTCGGCTGGTCGATCCCGGCTGCCTGCGTCGGTGCGGTGGTGGTCGCGGTGGTGGTCGGCGCGCTGGTCGGCGCGACGAGCTTCGTCCCCGGCCTGACCCGGCTGTCGAACGCCAACATGCTGATGCTGACGGCCGGTCTCCTCACCGTCTTCGAAGGCGCCATGCAGCTGATCTGGGGCAGCCAGCCCTATGCTCTGGCGCCGTTCTCGGGGCAGGAGCCGCTCGCCTTCGCCGGCATCACCGTCCCCACCCAGGGTGTGTGGATGCTCGGGATCACCGGTATCCTGGTCCTGTCGCTGTGGGCGCTCCTCACCCGCACCCGGCTCGGGCAGGCGTTGCGCGCCTGTTCCGAGAACCCGACCGCGGCGCGTCTGATGGGCGTCAGCGTCCAGCGCATGACGCTCTTCAGCTTCTGCCTGTCGGCCCTCATCGCCGCGATCGCCGGGGTGGTGATCGCTCCGGCGACCTCGCTGCAGTTCGACAGCGGCCGGCTCTTCACCGTCTCCGGCTTCATCGCCGCGGTGATCGGCGGTATCGCCTCGCTGCCCGGCGCGATCGTCGGCGGTCTGGTGCTCGGCGTCGTCAACTCGCTGGCGACCGCCTATCTGTCCTCGCTCTATTCCAGCGCCATCGCCCTCGGCCTGCTGCTCGCGGTGCTGGTGTGGCGGCCGAGCGGCCTGATGGCCGGTGGCCCCGCCCGCCGCCAGGACGTGCGCGACGAGGCACGGGTGTGGAAGCGGGTGCATCGGCTTTCGCCGACGGCCGGACGCTTCGCCGCCGGCGCGGCACTGGTCGGAGCGATCGCCCTGCCCCATGTGATGCCGTCCGAGGCGATCCTGAGCAGTCTGGTGATCGTCGGGATCCTGTTCGTCGCGCTGATCGGCCTCGATCTCCTGATGGGTTGGTGCGGTCAGGTGGCGCTCGGGCAGGCCGGCTTCATGGCGATCGGCGGCTATACCGCGGCCGGACTGGCGATCGAATACCAGGTCCCGCCGCTCCTCGGCGTCCTCGCCGGCATGGGCCTGTCGCTCGTCTGCGCGCTGATCCTCTCGGTGGTGACGCTGAGGCTGCGCGGCCTCTATCTGGCGCTCGCCACCCTGTCCTTCGGGCTGCTCGTCACCTCCTTCGCCGTCGGCCTGACCGAACTGACCGGCGGCCCCTCCGGCATGGTCGGCATCCCGTCGTTGGAGATCGCCGGCTATACTTTCGACACCACTCTGTCGATGTACCACCTCATCCTCGTCCTCGACGTGGCACTGGTGGTGATCGCCCAGGGCGTGATGCGCTCCTCCTTCGGTCGGGCGATCCAGGCGATCCGCACCGACCAGATGGCGGCGGCGGCGCTCGGCGTGAACGTGCTGCGCACCAAGCTGGTGGTCTTCTCCGTCAGCGCCATGCTCGCCTCGCTCTCCGGCAGCCTCTACGCCTTCAACTTCCACTTCCTGTCGCCCGACATGGTCGACGCGACGCGGTCGCTCGAATTGGTCGCCATGCTGGTGATCGGCGGCGAGGGCACGCTGATCGGCCCGCTGATCGGCGGGTTGCTGCTCACGCTGTTGCCGACCGTCTTCGCGCCGCTCGCCTCGGCCAAGACGCTCGTTTCCGGCCTACTTCTCGTCGGCTGCTTCCTGTGGCTTCCGCACGGCCTCTACGGTCTCCTCGTCGACGGCCTCAACGGGATCTTCCGCCGCTTCGGCGCGACCGCTCGCCGTGACGCGGTGAACGAGGAGGGCGCACGATGAACGCTCCTCTCGCTCACACCCGCCCGGGCCTCGAGGTGCGCAACCTCTGTCGCTCCTTCGGCGGCCTCCAGGCCACCGCCGACGTCTCGTTCTCGGTGCCCTTCGGCACGGTGACGGCACTGGTCGGCCCCAACGGCGCCGGCAAGACGACGCTATTCAACCTCGTCACCGGCATCGTTCGCCCGCAGAGCGGCGAGGTGTTCTTCGACGGCGAACGCATCACCGGCGCTTCGGCCGGCAAGATCGCCTCGCTCGGGCTGATCCGCACCTTTCAGACCGCCCGGGTCTTCCCCGGCCTGACGGTGCTGGAGAACGCCATGGTCGGCGGTCATCGCCGGGTGCGGACCTCGCCTTTCGCCCACATGCTCTCGCTCCCCTCGGCACGCAGGGAGGAACGGGCGCAGCGGGAACGCGCCGAGGCGATGCTCGACATCGTCGGCCTCTCGGGGGTCCGCGACACCCATGCGGTCGAACTGCCGATGGGCTCGCAGAAGCTGCTCGAAGTGGTCCGGGCACTGATGGCGGCCCCACGTCTGTTGCTGCTCGACGAGCCGGCCGCCGGTCTCAACGACAGCGAGAC
>CALMYM010000316.1 GCA_937873675.1 uncultured Alphaproteobacteria bacterium
GAACGGCGAAGACCGCCATCGACAGCGCCACGGTCAGCGGCACGTCGGGATGGAACGGTGCCGGCACGTCCGGCATCAGCCCGAAGTCGATGCGGGCGAGCAGCGTCTCAACCGACTGGCTCACCGCCTTCAGCTGCAACGCGATGTAGGGCACGATGCCGATGAAGGCGATGACGGTGACGACCGCCGCCAGTGCCTGGTTCTTGCCGTAGCGCGAGGCGATGAAGTCGGCGATCGAGGTGATGCGCTCGGCCTTGGCGAGCTTGACCACTCGTTTGAGGATCGGGAAGCCGAGCGTGTAGAGCACGATCGGTCCGACGTAGATGGTGAGGAAGTCGAGGCCCTTGTTGGCGGCGAGGCCGACCGAGCCGAAGAAGGTCCACGACGTGCAGTAGACCCCGAGCGACAGCGCGTAGATCACCGGCCGGCCGGAAATCGGCGAAGAGCGATTGGAATTGCGGTCGCCCCAATGCGCGATGCCGAACAGGAGGCCGATGTAGACGACGGCGACTGCGAGGACGACCCAGCCTTGGAGCATGGTTCGGCGGCCTTCTCTTGAGGCAAACCCGTGCCGGCACGAACGAATTCCGATCAATCGACCACATGTGCGGCCCGCTGTCCACCGCGCCGCCGCCCGATCGACGCCACCACCGTCACGCCGCGGCTTTTCGTTGTCGAACGTCCGACTTCGTGACAGAAATCCGGAAAATCGATCCGTTCCCAGAGATCGAAGCGACTGCGATGCGGATGGCGTGACGTCTGACCGGCCCTCGACGGGGCCGAAAACGGGGGACCAGGACGATGTTGAAAGAATTCAAGGAATTCGCGCTCAAGGGCAATGTCGTCGATCTCGCCATCGGTGTGATCATCGGCGGTGCGTTCGGCAAGATCGTCGACAGCATGGTCGGCGACGTGATCATGCCGATCATCGGCGCCATCACCGGCGGCCTCGACTTCTCCAACAAGTTCGTGCTGCTCAAGTCGCTGCTCGGCGACGCCTCCGCCCCGGCGACCTACGCCAAGGCCAAGGAAGTGGGCGCGACGCTCGGCTACGGCCAGTTCCTGACCGTGACGCTGAACTTCATCATCATCGCCTTCGTCCTCTTCCTGGTGGTCAAGGGGATGAACCGCCTGAAGCGCCAGGAAGCCGCCGCGCCCGCCGCTCCGGCCGAGCCGCCGCGCCAGGAGGTGCTGCTCGAAGAGATCCGCGATCTCCTCAAGAAGTGAGCCGATCGCGGCGAGCCCGCCGACGTCCCGGTGGTCCGACTCCGACATTCGCATTCCATGCGGACACGTCGTCGTGCGAATGTCGGAGTCATCAGGACCACTGGCAAATTTATGTTTCCAGTGGAATTTTCGAATTCGACATTCGAAGAAGGCCCATGCGGCAACGGGATTCGAATGTCGAATTCGTTCCACTGGACCGATCGGGATCGCCCATCAGCGATCCCGATCGGAGGGATCAGCGCATTTCATCTCGAGCGATCGTCCGATGCGATAGAGTCCGGTGCGTCGCTTCCGTCTCGACGTTCCCACCGGTGTCTCCTCGCATGTCCGACCTGCT
This sequence comes from uncultured Alphaproteobacteria bacterium, assembly GCA_937873675.1. Lineage (GTDB taxonomy): Bacteria > Pseudomonadota > Alphaproteobacteria > Rhizobiales > Ancalomicrobiaceae > CALBKH01. Next base: position 1,565 of record CALMYM010000316.1, read on the forward strand.
CGCCTCGCTCACCCCCCATGCCCTCGCCGCGCCGCCCTCCGGCATCGTCGAGGTGATGAACTACGGCCGCCTGCGCGAGGGGATGATCCCGTTGTGGGCGGGCGAGGGGGATCTGCCGACGCCGGCCTTCATCTGTGCCGCCGCGGCGCGCTCGCTCACCGACGGCGAGACCTTCTACACCTGGCAGCGCGGCATTCCCGACCTGCGCGCGGCGCTGGCGCACTGGCACGAGCGCCTCTACGGCGGCTCGTTCTCGCCCGAGCGCTTCTACGTCACCGGTTCCGGCATGCAGTCGATCCAGATCGCGCTCACCGCTCTCGCCGGACCCGGCGACGAGGTGATCGTGCCGACCCCGGCGTGGCCGAACTTCGCCGCCGCCGTCGGCGTGCGCGGCGCTCGCGTGGTCGAACTGCCGATGACCTTCTCGGACGATCGCGGCTGGAGCCTCGATCTCGACCGCCTCGCCGCGGCGATCACTCCGGCGACCAAGGTGATCTTCGTCAATTCGCCCTGCAATCCGACCGGCTGGACGGCCACACGGGACGAACTGGCGCGCATCCTCGATCTCGCCCGGCGCCACGGCCTGTGGATCGTCGCCGACGAGGTCTACGGCCGCTTCGTCTGGGACGGCAGCCCGCGCGCCCCCTCCTTCCACGACGTCGCCGCGCCGGACGACAAGGTGGTCTGGGTCAACACCTTCTCCAAGAACTGGGCGATGACCGGCTGGCGCATCGGCTGGATCGAGGCGCCGCCGGTGCTGGGGCAGGTGATCGAGAACCTGATCCAGTATTCGACCTCCGGCGTCGCCGTCTTCCTCCAACGTGGTGCCGTCGCCGCCCTCGAAGAGGGTGACGCCTTCCTCGCCGACCAGATCGCCCGCATCGCCGAGAGCCGGACGATTCTCTGCGAGGCGCTCGCCGCCACCGGCCGGGCCCGCTTCGTGCCGCCGCCGGGCGCCTTCTACCTGTTCTTCGGCGTCGACGGCGAGAACGACACCGCGCAACTCGGCCTGCGCCTCGTCGACGAAGCCAACATCGGCCTCGCCCCGGGCACCGCCTTCGGCGCGGCAGGCGCCGGCTGGTTACGCTTGTGCTTCGCCCGCAGCCCCGAGCAGATCCGCGAAGCGACCCGCCGTCTCGTCGGCTGGCTCGACCGGCGGCGAGCGGCTCCCGATACCGACCTTCGATCGAGCGACGCGACGCTCTCTTGAGAATCTCTTCGAGATGAAATGTTATGGGCGCGGGTCAGGAGAATTCCCGACCTCCGTGCGCCGCTGTCGCCGCGCGGTGGAAGAACGCGGTTTTCGGGGAGTTCGCAGTGCCAGATCGGTCGCCGACGGTTTCGGAGGCACGACTCCTCTCGGTGCTGGACACCGCGGTGGACGGAATCGTCGTGATCGACGAACGCGCCCGCGTCCTCGTGTTCAACAAGGCCTGCGAGACTCTCTTCGGCTACGAGGCGGAGTCGGTCGTCGGCCGCAACATCTCCGTCCTGATGCCGCCGGACTACGCCGCCGGGCACGACGCCGCGGTCGGTCACTACCAGCGCACCGGCGAGAAGCGGATCATCGGCATCGGCCGCGAGGTTCGCGCCCGCCATGCCGACGGCACCGTTTTCCCGATCGAACTGTCGGTCGGCGAGGCCAAGACCCCGGAAGGGCCGCAGTACATCGGCATCATGCGCGATCTCAGGCCGCGCAAGGCGGTCGAACAGCGCCTCGCCCAGCTCCAGGCGCAGCTCGTCCAGATGGCGCGCGTCAACGCCATGGACGAGATGGGCGCGGCGGTGGCGCACGAGCTCAATCAGCCGCTGACCGCGGTGATGCTCTATCTCCAGGCGCTCGCCCGCAAGCTGAGGAGCGGCGGCGAGGCGGAGGTCGATCAGGCGGTGCTGGAGATCCTCGGCAAGGCCTCGCGCGAGGCCGAACGCGCCGGCTCGATCATCCAGAAGATGCGCCAGTTCATCGAGAAGCGCGAACCGGAACGCCAGCCGGTCGACATCCGCCGGCTGATCGACGAGGCGCTCGAGGTGACGCTGCTCGGCAACGACGGCGCCGCGGTCGAGGTGGTTCGCGACGAGATGCCCGATCAGCCGGCGCTAGAGGCCGACCCGATCCAGATCCAGCAGATCCTGATCAATCTCATCCGCAACGGCATCGAGGCGGTGAAGAGCCGCGACGAGCGCTGGATCCGCATCGCCACCCGTACCGCCGACGGCCGACTGCTGGTCGAGGTCGAGGACAGCGGCGCCGGCATCCCGGGGGAGACGGTGCGTAACCTCTTCAAAGCCTTCTCGACCTCCAAGAAGACCGGATTGGGGCTGGGACTTGCGATTTCTCGCTCCATCGCTCAGAACCACGGTGGAGATCTCCTCGTCGAGCCCGGCGGTGGCGGGCGCGGCGCGACCTTCGTGTTGTCCTTGCCCCTCGGGGTGACGGCGACGGTGAATGCGAAATGACCTCCGCGCGCCCCGCGCCGGAGAGTGAAAGACGTATCGAGGTGGCAGATGATCGGACGCGCACAGAAATCCGACCAGGCGATCTACATCGTGGACGACGACCCGGCGGTTCGTGACGCGCTCGCGGTGGTCTTCGAGCTCGAGGGCTACAAGGTCTCCGGCTACGAGACCGGCGACGCCTTCCTCGAAGCCGCCAAGAGCCATCAGCCGGCCTGCGTCTTCCTCGACGTCCACATGCCCGGCCGCTCCGGCCTCGACATCCTCAAGGCCCTCAACGCCGATCACTACCCGGCGCCGATCTTCATCATCTCCGGCCAGGGCGACATCCCGATGGCGGTCACCGCCATCAAGTTCGGCGCCTTCGACTTCATCGAGAAGCCTTTCGACGCCGACCACATCGTCCAGCGCGTCCACGAGGCGCTCGAGGCCCAGGCCCGCCGCGAAGGCGCCGACCACAAGTCGGTCGCCCACGACTTCCCCGGCCGCGAGCTCTTGACGCCGCGCGAGATCGAGGTGCTCGGCCAGATCACCGCCGGCGCCTCCAACAAAGAGGCGGGACGCCATCTCGGCATCTCGCCCCGCACCATCGAGGTGCACCGCGCCCGCATCATGGAGAAGCTCGGCGCCCGCAACGCCGCCGATCTCGTCCGCATCGTGCTGACCGGGGAACACGGCTGATTCTCGGCCGATCGCGCTCGTTCACGCTCCTCTGCGAAGCCCGCCCTCCGTGGCGGGCTTCGTCGTCGTTGGCCCCTTCTCGCGGTACTCTCGCATTCACGAGAGTACCGATTTGCCGACTCCGTTGCGGCGAATTCGGCCGTCGTCCCCGGCGAGCGCGACGCGCGAGGGAAGGGGACCCATCGGCCTCCCGGCTCGTAGAAAAGTCTCTGGATCCCCTTCCCCTCCGCTTCGCTTCGGCCGGGGATGACGGCCTCGGGACAGCGGGAGTTCTCAGGCGAGATCGAAACCTCCGATCCGTCGGATCGAATTGTGCGAAGGTCCCCTCGCGCAGCGGGTTGACGCGCTGGTGATCGGCGATCGGGAACTCTACGGATCGCGCTCTGAACCGTTTCGGACGATGGTGACACCTCATCCGTTCGGCCGAGTACGCGAGCATGACAGAGACATCGCCCGGGGCGCGGCACGCGCCGCCCGGGTCCGTCCACATCCTGGAAGACGACCCCGGCGTCGCCGACAGCCTGCGCTTCCTGCTGCAGGCGCTCGGCCACGACGTCGTGCTCCATCCCGACGCCGAGAGCTTCTTCGAGGGTGCGCCGCCGGCCGCCGACGACGTGGTCATCGTCGACCTCGGCCTGCCGGGCATCGGCGGCGCCCAGGTCATCCGTTGGCTCGACCGTCTCTCCCCCCGCCCGCGGGTCATCGCCATCACCGGCCAGGCGCAGAAGGTGATCGAAGACGAATTGCGTGATCTGCCGCTGGTCCGGCTGTTGCGCAAACCACTTTCCGGAGACACACTCGTCGCACTCCTGTGATCCACTCCGGTGAAACACGGGCGTGGGTGGACCGATGAGGGTCGGTTCCGCTGTGCGACGAGACGAAGCACCGTGAATTTAGGTAGATGGGCGTAAGTAGGTCCCCCGAATTGTGGGGATCTTGCCTTGTTTCTAGCCTGAACGAGCCGAAAGACGCGCCACATCCGCCCCTTCTCCGCCGGTGACGGGCCGGCGGCGATCAGAACGGTAGGTGAGGAGTGACGACGCTTCCGTCGGAATCGCAGGACCGATGCGATCGGCACCGGTTCCCCATCGCGGACGAACGGCACGGGTCCCGTGTCGGGCGGTCGGGGATCGGCGAGGAGGAGACGATCATGGCCTATTCCGATAGAGCCCTCGGCAATGCCGGCGGGCTCCCCAAGGAAGCCAGAACCGAGGCGGACCTCGTGTGGCTGGAGTTCGCTCGCTCGCAGCGGGTGAAGACCCAACGCGTCGGTTCGCACGAATCGGTCTTCTACGAGGGTGATCCGGCGGATCGCGTCTACGAGCTCCTCGAAGGGGCGGTGATGCTGTTCAAGCTCCTGCCCGACGGTCGCCGTCAGGTGGTCGAGATCATCGCGCCCAATTCGCTCTTCGGCGTCGTCGGCGGCAAGCTCTACGACTGCAACGCCGAGACGCTGACGCCGAGCGTCGTGCGCATCCTCGACCGCCGCGACATCGAGGCGTCGAGCGAATTCCAGGGCCACGTCGCCCGCTGCCTGCGCGACCAGATCGAGCGCCTGCACGAACACGCCGTCCTGCTCGGCCGCAAATCGGCCTTCGAGCGGGTGGCGACCTTCCTCATGCACTTCGTGCCGTCGCGCGGCCAACCCGGCTGCTCCGGCCCCTCCGGCCCGAAGGACGAGCAGACCATCGAACTCACCATGACCCGTCAGGAGATCGCCGATTATCTCGGTCTCACCATCGAGACGGTCAGCCGGGTGATCTCGGACCTCAAGCGCCGCGGCCTCATCGCCATCGAGAAGCAGGACCGCATCCGCATCACCGACATCTGCGGCATCTGCCACCTGACCGGCACGCACTGAGGCTTCCGGCGCACGGTCCGCCGTCGCGGCGAAGGACGATCGCTCGAAACGGCCGATACCCGTCGATACGACGACCATCGACCCCGGGGGGTACCCTTCTCCCCCTGCGGGAGAAGGTGCCCGAAGGGCGGATGAGGGGTCTGGACCTCGCCTCCGACCGCAGCGGTCGTGATCGATTCCCGGTTGCCGCTCCGCGGCGCCCCCTCATCCGGCCCTTCGGGCCACCTTCTCCCGCGAGGGGAGAAGGAAGAAAGGGTCATCCCGAAGCCTCCGGCGCGCCGCGCCTCTTCGAGTGATCACCCTGTGTCGCGGCGGCGCTCTTTGCCTATCGCCCGCCGCGCGGTAGATCCTGTCGGATCCATCGCCGACGCGGAGCCTCCCTTGGCCGCTACCCCCGCCACCACCTTCCTGAAGGCGAAGAAGATCGCCTTCGATCTCCTCGAATACGCCCACGACCCGCGCGCCGAAGCCTACGGCCTCGAGGCGGCGGAGAAGCTCGGGCTCGATCCGGCGAGCGTGTTCAAGACGCTGGTGGTGTCGGACGGGGCGAAGGCACACGCCCTCGCCCTCGTTCCCGTGGCGCGCAAGCTCGGCCTGCCCTTGGCGGCCAAGGCGCTGGGATGGAAGCGCGCCGAGATGGGTGACAAGGCCGACGCCCAGCGCCTCACCGGCTACGTGCTCGGCGGCATCTCGCCCTTCGGCACCAAGCGCCCGTTGGCGATCGTCGCCGACGCGGCCCTGCTGCTGCCCGAGAAGATCCACGTCTCCGGTGGCCGCCGCGGCCTGGAGATCCGGGTGAGGTCGGGCGATCTGGTGGCGGCGCTGAGCGCGGTCGTCGCCGACATCGCGGTGGATTGAGGGGCAGGGAGGGCGCCGCCCTCACACCGCCACGGAATGCCGCGCCGCGGCGCGCGCCAGATAGACGTCGAAGGCGGCGGCGACGATGCGCACCAGCGGCCGGCCCGCCTCGGTGACGCGGATCTTCGCCCCGTCGACCTCGACCAGACCGTCGCGGGCCGGCTCGATCAGCCGCTCGAAGGCGTCCTCGACCGCGCTCCGCGTCACCCCGTGCGCGGCGCAGACCTCGTCGACGTCGACGGCGTAGTCGCACATCACCCGTTCGATGATGTCGGCGCGCAGCCGATCGTCGGCGTCGAGCGCCTTGCCCTTGGCGATCGGCAGGCGGCCGGCGTCCACCGCCTTGCGCCAACGGCCGATGTCCGGGTCGTTCTGGGCGAAGCCCTGATGCATCTTGCCGATCGACGAACAGCCGATGCCGATCAGCGTCCCGGCGTCGTCGGTGGTGTAGCCCTGGAAGTTGCGGTGGAGCTCGCCGGACTTCGCCTTGACTGCCATCTCGTCGGTGGCGAGTGCGAAGTGGTCGAGGCCGATCGCCTCGTAGCCGTACTCGCCGAGCGCGGCGCGCGCCGTCTGTTCCAACTCGAAGCGCGCGTTGGCGCCCGGCAGCGCCGCCTCGTCGATGAGGCGCTGATGCTTCTTGAACCACGGCACGTGGGCATAGCCGAACAGCGCGATGCGGCTCGGCGCGAAGGTGTGGGTGAGCTCGATGGTGCGCCGAATGGTCTCCGGCGTCTGGTACGGCAGCCCGTACATCAGATCGAAGTTGATCGCCGTGATGCCGGCGCCGCGCAGCGCCGCGACCGCCCCTTCCACCGTCTCGATCGGCTGGATGCGGCCGATCGCCTTCTGCACCGCCGGATCGAAATCCTGGACGCCGAGGCTCGCCCGGGTGACGCCCGATTCGGCGAGCAGCGCCGCGAGGTCTTCGCGCACCGTGCGCGGGTCGAGTTCGATGGCGTGCTCGACCGACGGCAGGATGTCGAAGGTCGCCCGGAGCGCCTTCACCACCGCGCGAAACGATTCGGTCGGCAACAGGCTCGGCGTGCCGCCGCCCCAGTGGATGTGCGAAACCGGAAGCCTGCGACCGATCGCCTCTCCTATGAGGCGAATTTCTTCCACCAGACCTTCGGCGTAGTCGATGACCGGATCGTCCTTACGCGCACCCTTGGTGTGGCATCCGCAGTAGTGACAGATGGTGCGGCAATAGGGGACGTGGAGATAGACCGAGATCGGCGCGCTCGCGTCGAGCGACCCCAGCCAGCCGCGATAGACCTCGGACGTCACCGACGCGTCGAAATGCGGCGCCGTCGGATAGGACGTGTAACGCGGCACGCTGCGCGTCGCGTATTTGAGATCGAGCGGTGTCTTCGTCTGCTGAGCCATGCCGGCGACCATGCGGTGCCCTTCCTGTTGCGGCCTTGACGCGGATCAATCCCGGCGCCGAGAGTTGCGCGCCGTTCACCGATCGCGGCCCGATCCTCGTTTGCGAACAACACGTTCGCGCCGATCGAACGGGTCTGTCATCAGTCTCGGACGGGCGGTTTCACGGCATGCGCCGGCATCTTGCAGCGTCACGGCGGAGGCTCGGATCGACCCGAAAGCCTGCCGGCGGGACCGGCGACGCAGGCATGGATCCGTCCACCCGTCCGTGGACGCATCGCCATCGTGCGAACCGCGGTCGAAACGAAATGCCCCTCATTTCGCCTCGCGTCCCACGGTGCGCGCCCAAGGAAAGTAGCGTCGAGCCCCGCTTTTGGAAACCGTATCAATGCTGACGATCCCCGCTGCGACGATCGGCCGAGGGTGAAACGACGCGCCGGCGATTGCCCCGACGCGACGGAAGTCTTAATCGAATCCGAGGCTCGTAGGTATTTCGACCGTCTGCTGAGGTCGGCCCGTCGTCGCTATTGTCGCCGACGTGTCCGTACCAGGGGAAACCCGGTCCTCACCGACGAGCTTGGACCGTTCGGGTCGCGTTGACCTGAATCAAAGTCGCGGGGTGAGGTCGGCTCTACGGTCGGACCGATACCCACCGGCGTTTCGACGTCGCACACCGGGCACACTCGGTGTTCGCCGTAGGAACGCCGGAAAATTAGGCGGACGGCGCGGGCCGTGCGTTCTCGCCCCGAGGATCTTCTCCGAGGGACGGAACGCCGGGGCGCGTCGCCCGGGGGCGTATCGATACAAGAAACGGGGCGAACGATGGCTCGACCAGTCGAGACAAAGGCATTCACGCTCGAGGAAATGGGCTACACGCTCTTCCTCGCGCTTCTCGCCGTCGTCTGCGTGATCCTCGCCGGCAAGGCGTGGGAACCGCAGTTGGCGTTCCACGCAGCTGTCGGCGCGGTCTTCGCGGCGATCGGCATCTTCCTGATCATCAAGGGCTACAACGATCGCAGCGCCCAGCCGGCGCAGGCGATCGACGGCAAGGCCAACTACAACTACGGGCCCATCAAGTTCGCCGCCATCGCGTCGGTGTTCTGGGGTGTGGCCGGCTTCCTGGTGGGCGTCTACATCGCCTCCGAGCTGGCCTGGCCGGCTCTGAACCTGGACCTGCCCTTCATCAACTTCGGGCGTCTGCGTCCGCTGCACACCTCGGCGGTGATCTTCGCCTTCGGTGGCAACGTGCTCCTCGCCACGTCGTTCTACGTCGTGCAGCGCACGTCGCAGGCGCGTATGCCGGGCATCGTCACCCCGTGGTTCATCATCCTCGGCTACAACGCCTTCATCGTGATCGCCGGCACGGGCTATCTGCTCGGCGTCACCCAGTCGAAGGAATATGCCGAGCCGGAGTGGTACGCCGACCTGTGGCTGACCATCGTGTGGGTGGTCTATCTCCTCGCCTTCCTCGGTACCCTGTGGAAGCGTAAGGAACCCCACATCTACGTGGCCAACTGGTTCTACCTCGCCTTCATCGTCACCGTCGCCATGCTGCACCTCGGCAACAACCTGTCGGTGCCGGTGTCGGTGTTCTCGATCAAGTCGGTGCAGGTGTTCTCCGGCGTCCAGGACGCCATGGTCCAGTGGTGGTACGGCCACAACGCGGTCGGCTTCTTCCTGACCGCCGCGTTCCTCGGCATCATGTACTACTTCGTTCCGAAGCGGGCCGACCGTCCGGTGTACTCCTACCGGCTGTCGATCATCCACTTCTGGGCGCTGATCTTCCTCTACATCTGGGCCGGCCCGCATCACCTCCACTACACGGCGCTGCCCGAATGGGCTTCGACCCTCGGCATGACCTTCTCGATCATGCTGTGGATGCCGTCCTGGGGTGGCATGATCAACGGCCTGATGACGCTCTCGGGCGCCTGGGACAAGCTGCGCACCGACCCGGTGCTCCGCATGCTCGTCGTGTCCGTCGCCTTCTACGGCATGTCGACCTTCGAAGGTCCGCTCATGTCGATCAAGGCGGTCAACGGCCTGTCGCACTACACCGACTGGACCGTCGGTCACGTCCACTCCGGCGCTCTCGGCTGGGTCGGCTTCGTGTCCTTCGGCGCGCTCTACTGCCTGTTCCCGTGGCTGTGGAACAAGAAGAGCGTCTACTCGCTGAAGCTCGTCAGCTGGCACTTCTGGACCGCCACCATCGGCATCGTGTTCTACATCTGCGCCATGTGGGTGTCGGGCATCATGCAGGGCCTGATGTGGCGTGCCTACGACAAGCTCGGCTTCCTCGAGTACTCCTTCATCTAAACCGGTGCGGCCATGCATCCCTACTTGGCG
>CALMYM010000317.1 GCA_937873675.1 uncultured Alphaproteobacteria bacterium
GTGACGGGGGGGGGGGTGGGGGGGGTGGGCTTCAGGGCGTGGCGGCGGGCCCCGGGTTTCCCCCCGACGACCCCGCCGCAGGCGCCGATCACCTTCGACATTCTCGACAAGTGGACGGGACGGTCGATCGGCGGCTGCGTCTATCACGTCGCCCACCCGGGAGGGCGCAACTACGAGACCTTCCCGGTCAATTCCTACGAGGCGGAGGCGCGTCGTCTCGCCCGGTTCATCGATCACGGACACACGCCGGGCTTCGTCGTGGTGCCGCAAGCCGAGAGAACCGGGGAATACCCCTTGACACTCGACCTCCGACGCCCGCCCACTCGCGGCTGAGGAGAGAGACCGCGCGGGGGGCGAGGTGGCGTCGACGCAGCTCGAGTTGGCGATGCGATGGACGGGCGAGATCGACGGCGATCTCGCTCCGCTGCTCGTCGGCTATCGCCCCGTGCCGGGCGTCCACGACGAACTGGTCGATGCGACCGGTCGGCTCAGGCCGCACTGGAAGGATCTGCTCGGCCGGCTGGTGGGGCTCGGCCGCGGCCAACTCGAGCGGCGCTTCGCCGAGGCCGACCGTCGGCTCGCCGAATCGGGTGTGGTCTATCGCGTCTACGGCGACGAGGCGGAAGTGGAGCGGCCGTGGCCGCTCGCCCATCTGCCGATCGTCATCGACGCGGCCGACTGGGCGGGGTTGGCGGAAGGCGTGTTGCAACGCGCCCGGCTGTTCGAAGCGATCCTCGACGATCTGATGGGCGAGGCGCGGCTGGTCGGCGAGGGCGTGCTGCCGGCCGCACTGGTCGCCGGCAATCCCGAGTTCCTGCCGCCGCTGGCCGGGATACGGCCGAAGGGCGGGGCGCATCTCCATCTCTATGCCGCCGACGTCAGCCGCGCGCCGGACGGGCGATGGTGGGTTCTGGCCGACCGCAGCCAGGCACCTTCGGGCGCCGGCTACGCCATCGAGAACCGGATCGCCCTGTCGCGGGCGTTGCCGGAGTTCTTCGACGCGCTCGGGGTCGAGCGCCAGGGGCCGTTCTTCCAGGCGATGCGCTCCGGCCTCGCGGCGGCGAGCGGGCGGGAGGATCCGCGCATCGCGCTGCTCACCCCGGGGCCGTGGAACGAGACCTATTTCGAGCACGCCTATCTCGCCCGGGTCCTCGGCTTCCAACTGGTCGAGGGCAGCGATCTGGTGGCCTCGCCCGAGGGCGTCGCGGTGCGCACCGTCGAGGGACCGCGGCCGGTCGACGTGGTGGTTCGGCGCATCGATTCCGATTGGGCCGATCCCCTGGAACTCGATCCGTCGTCGCGGCTCGGCGTCGCCGGCCTCGTCGAAGCGGTGCGTCACGGACGCGTCGTCGTCGCCAATGCGCTCGGCTCCGGTCTGGTGGAGGCGCCGGCGCTCGCCGGCTATCTGCCGGGTCTCGCCCGGCGGCTGCTCGGCGAGGATCTGCACCTGCCCAACGTCGCCACCTGGTGGTGCGGCGAAGCCGCGGCACGCGAGACGGTGACGGCGAATCTCGATCGCCTGATGCTGTCGCCGGCCTTCGGGCGGTCGCTGCGCGGCACGCTCGATTCCACCGGTGTGCTCGGCTCCCGTCTCTCCATGGCGGAGAAGGCGCGCATCGCCACCCTGCTCGAGCGCCGCGGCGTCGATTTCGTCGGGCGCGAGCCGCTGCGTCTGTCCACTGCACCGGTGTGGGAGAAGGGCCGGCTCGTGCCTCGCCCCTTCGCGGTGCGCATCTTCGCGGCGCGGACGGCGAACGGCTGGACGGTGATGCCGGGCGGTCTCGCCCGCATCTCCGAGCGGGAAGACGTGCGCAACCTGTCGATGCAGCGCGGCGGTCGCTCCGCCGACGTCTGGGTGCTCGGCGGTGCGGCGCCGGCGCGCGCCGAGACCCGGTTGGTGCCGGATGCGGACGCCGCGGAGATCCGCCGCGACAACGGCATCCTGCCGGCGCGGGTCGCCGACAACCTCTTCTGGCTCGGTCGCTATCTGGAGCGGGCGGAGACGACGTTGCGTCTGTTGCGGGCGCTCGCCGGCCACGGCGACGACGGTGTCGCCGAGACCTCCGGCGGTCTCGCCCGGCGCATCGGCCGGCTGCTGGTCGTCTGGGGGGCGGCGGAGGAAACGCGAGGCGTCGAGGAAACCGCCGCGGCGGCGCTGTGGGGCGCCACGCCGGGCTCGGTCGCCTCGCTGGTGGCGGCGGCGCACCGCACCGGGGCGGTGGTGCGCGATCGCCTGTCGCCCGATTGTTGGCGGGCGCTCCTCGATCTCAAGGACCAGTCCAAGCTGCGCGGCGACGACGAACGACGGGCGGCGCCGGTGTTCGGCGAGATCGAGCGGGCGCTGAGGACCCTCGCGGCCATCGTCGGTCTCGCCCACGACACCATGAACCGGCGCGAGGGCTGGCGCTTCTTCGATCTCGGACGGCGGATCGAGCGTGGCATCGGCCTGTCGCGGGCGGCGCGGACCTTCACCGGGCCGGACGCCGGCTCGGAGGCGCTCGATCTGCTGCTCGACCTCGCCGACGGGCGGGTGACCTATCACAGCCGCTACCTCTCCGGTCCGGCGCGGCGGCCGGTGCTCGATCTGGTGCTGCTCGACGAGGGCCATCCGCGGGCGGTCGCCTATCAGGTGGCGCGCATCGTCGAGCATCTCTCCCGCCTCACCGGGCGCAGCGAGGGCGACCTCCTGGAGCCGGCGGAACGGCTGGCCCAGCGCCTCGTCACGACGCTCGAGACCAGCGACGCGGGTGCTTTCGACACCTCGCGGATCGAAGCGATCGAGAGCGAACTGATGGGGATCTCCGATCAGGTGACGGTGCATTGGTTCGGGCGGACCGTGCCGCTCGCCGACGACGAGACGGACGGGTGAGGCGATGCGCTACGACGTCACCCAGGTCACGGTCTACGATTGGGGCGCGGCGGTGCCCTTCGCCGACTGCGCGTTGCGGCTGATCCCGATCGAGCGGCGCGGCCAGCGGGTCCACGTCTCCGATCTGGTGGTCGATCCGCCTGCCGCCGGTCTCGTCGACGGGCTCGACTTCTGGGGCAACCACGTCACCCGCGTCGGCTTCCGCCGCTCGCATCGCCGGCTCACCATCCGCGCCACCGGGCGCGTCACGGTGGCACCGCCGCCGTCGCTCGATCCCGACCCGAGCCCGGCACACGAGACGATCCGCGATCTCGCCGCTCGCTCCGCTTCGCTGGCGCCGGACGATCCGGTCCATTTCCTCTTCCCCTCGCGCTGGGTGCCGCTCGCTCCGGCGGTGACCGACTGGGCGTCGTCGTCGTTCCCGCCGGGGCGGTCGATCGTCGCCGGCGCCCTCGACCTGACCCGGCGGATCCATGCCGATTTCGCCTACGATCCCCACGCCACCGACGTGGCGACGCCGCTCGCCAAGGCGTTCGCCGAGCGGCGCGGCGTCTGCCAGGACTTCGCCCATGTGATGATCGCCGGTCTCCGCGGTCTCGGTCTGCCGGCGGCCTATGTCAGCGGCTACCTCAGGACCGTGCCGCCGCCGGGCGAGGAGAAGCTCGCCGGAGCCGACGCCATGCACGCCTGGGTCGAGGTGTGGTGCGGCGCCGAACTCGGCTGGATCGGCTTCGACCCGACCAACGGCATCGTCGTCGCCACCGACCACATCGTCGTCGGCCACGGCCGCGACTACACCGACGTCTCGCCGGTCACCGGAATCATCCTGTCGGCGGGCTCGCAGGGGCTGGCCGTGGCGGTCGACGTGGTCGAGGTCGACGGGCCGAGGGCGGATGCTCCTGACATGGTGGCAGAAACGGCCGAGTTCTCGCCGTCGACTACGTGAATCCCCTTGCAAATGGCGCGGATGCGCGGATCTAATCGATCCAAACAGACGTCCGGACGATCGCTCCCGGTCGGAAACGATCGCGCGTGGAGCCGACGCGAGCGGAGGGGCGACCATGAGCGACGTGAACACGATGTCCACCGATCCCGGGCGAAGTGCGGAAGCGGCGGAGGAACACCGCAGGCGTCAGCCGAAGGTGCGCAACATCGACGGCCGCGACATCGCCGAGGCCTTCGCCGCCGGCCTCGCCGACTTCCGCGCCGCGCCGATCCACGGGCTGTTCTTCGGTGGGTTCTACGCGATCGGCGGTCTGTTCCTGGTGTGGCTGACCTTCGGCGTCGGCATCGGCTATCTGACCTATCCCTTCGCCACCGGCTTCGCGCTTCTCGGCCCCTTCGTGGCGGTCGGCTGTTACGAGGTCAGCCGGCGGCGCGAGGCGGGGATGCCGCTCGCCTGGCGCGGCATCCTGGGTGCGATGTTCGACCAGAGCCGGCGCGAACTCGGCTGGATGGCCTTCGTCACGCTCTTCATCTTCCTGATGTGGATGTATCAGGTCCGCATCCTGCTGGTGCTGTGCCTGGGCCTGAAGAACTTCACAACGGCGTCGGAGTTCCTCCACGTGGCGACGAGCACGCCGGAAGGGTTCCTGTTCCTGGCGCTGGTCCACCTCGACGGAGCGATCGTGTCGCTCGTCGCCTTCACGCTGACGGTGGTGTCCTTCCCGATCCTGCTCGATCGCGAGGTCGACTTCATCACCGCGATGATCACCTCGGTGAAGGCGGTGATCGCCAATCCGAAGACGATGCTCGCCTGGGCGGCGATCGTCACGGCGCTGATGTTCGTGGCGGTCATTCCCGCCTTCGTCGGGCTCTTCGTGGTGTTGCCGGTCCTCGGCCACACCACGTGGCACCTCTACCGGCGGCTGGTTGCGCCGCCGGAGGCGTGAGGGAGATCGAGATCCGGCCCGGCGGCGGCGCGAAGCGCGTCGCGGCTCGGCCGGACGATCAGTCGAGTACGATCAGCCGAGGACGATCACCGGCGTGCCGACACCGACGCGGCCGTAGAGGTCGACGACGTCGTGGTTGAGCATGCGGATGCAGCCCGACGACACCGCCTTGCCGATGCTGGTTTCGTCGTTGTTGCCGTGGATGCGGTAGAGCGTGTCGCGGCTGCCCTGGAAGAGATAGAGGGCGCGGGCGCCGAGCGGATTCTCGGGGCCGCCGGGCATGCCGCCGGCCCATTTCGCCGCCGCCTTGTCGCGCAGCGTCATCTCACGCGGCGGCGTCCAGGTCGGCCACGGTCCGGACTTGCCGCCGACGCGGGCGCGGCCGGCCCAGGCGAAGCCCTCGCGGCCGACACCGACGCCGTAGCGGGTCGCCCGGTCGCGGCTGTCGACGTGGTAGAGGAAGCGCTCGTAGGGGTCGACGACGATGGTGCCGGGCGCCTCGTCGCCGGCCCAGGCGACGGTGTGGCGCAGGTACTGGTGGTCGATGCGGGAGAGGTCGAGCGCCTCGATCTCGCGGCCGTTGTCGCGGCGCGCGGCGTAGATGGTGCGCCAGTCGCCGGCGGGGGAGGCGAAGGCGAAGGAGCCGACGCCGGAGCCCGGGATCGAGCGCATGCGGCCGCCGGCGGCGCAGCCGGCGAGGAACAGCGGCAGTCCGAGGAGGGCGGCGCGGCGGGTCGCGATCAGGCGGGTCTCGGGGCGGTCGGCATCGCGGCTGCGGCTCGTCATTCCTCGGCATTTCCTCGTCGTCGGCATCGTCCCGAAACGGCACGGCGCGGAAAGAGGAAATTAGGGCAGGACATGCGACATGTCAGCGGGGGACGTCGCGTCGTCGCCGTTTCGTGATGGCGCGTTGCCGCGACGAAACACCGGGAGGGCTCGGCTCCGCGCGCATCGGTCGGGAACCCGCCGCGGGTCCGTCGGCGGCGCGAGGTCCGCCGACGCGATCAGATGGTCTGATTGTAGGCGCCGACGTCCGGATTCTCGCGCAGCACGGCGTCGATGTCGGCGAACATCTCCTCGAGGCGGGCGCGCGACACCGGGCTCTCGATCACCACCACCAGCTCGGGCTTGTTGGAGGAGGCGCGCACCAGACCCCAGGTGCCGTCCTCGACGGTGACGCGGATGCCGTTGACGGTGTTCACTTCCGTGATCTTCTGTCCGCGGATCGTCTCGCCCTTCTCCTTCATGGCGAGGAGGCGGGCGATCACCCGGTCGACGACGCCGTATTTCTTCTCGTCGTCGCAGTGCGGCGACATGGTCGGGCTCGACCAGGTCTTGGGCAGGGTCTTCTCGAGGTCCGACATGCGGCTCCCCGGATTGCGGTCGAGCATGTCGAGGATGGCGATGGCCGAGACGAAGCCGTCGTCGTAGCCGCGCCCGATCGGTGCGTTGAAGAAATAGTGGCCGGACTTCTCGAAGCCGGCGAGGGCGCCGAGTTCGTTGACCCGGCGCTTGATGTAGCTGTGGCCGGTCTTCCAGTAGTCGGTGGTCACCCCGAGCGCCTGCAGGACGGGATCGGAGTGGTAGAGGCCGGTCGACTTCACGTCGACGACGAAGGTCGGTTTCGGGTGCACTCGGGCGAGGTCGCGGGCGAGCATGACGCCGACCTTGTCGGCGAAGATCTCCTCGCCGGCGTCGTCGATCACCCCGCAGCGGTCGCCGTCGCCGTCGAAGCCGAGGCCGACGTCGGCGCCGTGCTCCAGCACCGCGTCGCGGATGGCATGGAGCATCTCCATATCTTCCGGGTTGGGGTTGTAGCGCGGGAAGGAGTGGTCGAGCGTCGTGTCGAGCGGGATCACCTCGGCGCCGAGGGCGGCGAGGATCTCCTCGGCGAAGGCGCCGGCGGTGCCGTTGCCGCAGGCCGCGACCACCTTGATCGGACGCGTGAGCTTCGGCCGTGCCGTCAGGTCGGCGATGTAGCGGGCGGGGAAGTCCTCGACGTGAGCGTAGGCACCGCCGCCGCAGAGGTCGAACTTCGCCGAGAGCACGATCTCCTTCAGCCGGCTCATCTCGTCGGGGCCGAAGGTGAGCGGCCGGGCGCAGCCCATCTTGACGCCGGTCCAGCCGTTCTCGTTGTGCGAGGCGGTGACCATGGCGACGGCGGGGACGTCGAGATCGAACTGGGCGAAATAGGCCATCGGGGTGATGACCAGGCCGATGTCGTGGACGGTGCAGCCGGCCGCCATCAGGCCGGTGGTGAGCGCCAGTTTGATCGAGGCGGAATAGGAGCGGTAGTCGTGACCGACGACGATCTCGCGCTTCACGCCGAGTTCGCCGAGCAGGGTGCCGAGCCCCATGCCGAGCGCCTGGACGCCCATCATGTTGATCTCCTTGCCGAAGATCCAGCGGGCGTCGTACTCGCGGAAGCCCGTGCGCTTGACCATCGGCCGCGCCTCGTAGGCGTAGGTGTTGGGCAGGAGCTGCTGTTCGGGGACCGGGAACATGGGACGTGTCCTCGTGAGGCGGGGTCGGAACGGGGGACGATCAGGGGCCGCCATCCTAGCGGGCGTTCCCAAAGGAAGCGTTGCGCTCGGGCGATGCGGCTCTTTCAGGTGTCGTCGCGCCGGAGGAGGTCGCCTGCGGTGGTGCGGAGCTCGTCACCGCGCCACAGGAGGCCGCGCGACGACCGCAGCCGATCGATGTGGATCGCCGGATCTCCCGGTTCGATGCGGGCGGTGAGCGTGACGTCGGGGCCGGCGGTGGGGTCGGGCGTTGCCGCGAGGACGGCGACACCGCCGGCGGGCCCGGGCAAGCAGG
>CALMYM010000318.1 GCA_937873675.1 uncultured Alphaproteobacteria bacterium
CGAAGCCGGCCGAGCAGCCGATCAGCGCGCCGCCCGGGAAGGTCAGCTTCGGCACCGACTGCCAGCCGCCCTCGGTGATGGCCCGCGCGCCGTAGGCGAGGCGCTTGCCGCCTTCGAAGACGTCGCGGATCGCCGGATGGGTCTTGAAGCGCTGGAACTCCTCGAAGGGCGACAGGTACGGGTTCTCGTAGTTGAGATGCACCACGAAGCCGACGACGACCTGGTTGTCCTCCATGTGATAGAGGAACGAGCCGCCGCCGGTCTTCAGATCCAGCGGCCAGCCGAAGGAGTGGCGCACCGAGCCCGGCTTGTGCTTCTTCGGATCGACCTGCCACAGCTCCTTGATACCGATGCCGAACTTCGGCACGTCGCAGTCCTTGTCGAGGGCGTACTTGGCGATCAGCTGCTTGGCGAGCGAACCGCGGACGCCTTCGCCGATGAGGGTGTACTTGGCGAGCAGCGCCATGCCGCGGGTGAAGCTGTCCTTGGGCTCGCCGTCGCGGCCGACACCCATGTCGCCGGTGGCGACGCCGATCACCCGTCCCGCATCGTCGTAGAGGATCTCGGAGGCCGCGAAGCCCGGATAGATCTCGACGCCGAGCCCTTCCGCCTTGGCGGCGAGCCAGCGGCAGACGTTGCCCAGCGAGACGATGTAGTTGCCGTGGTTGTTCATGAGCTTGGGCATCATGAAGTTCGGCAGGGTGATGGCGCCGGCGGGGCCGAGGACCTGGAAGTGGTCGTTGGTCACCGGCGTCTTGAACGGATGGGTCGGGTCGTCGCGCCAGTCGGGGAAGATCTTGTCGATGGCGATCGGATCGACGATGGCGCCGGAGAGGATGTGGGCACCGACCTCGGAGCCCTTCTCCAGCACCACGACCGAGATCTCCTCGCCCTTCTCGGCGGCGATCTCCTTCAGACGGATGGCGGCACACAGACCCGCGGGGCCGGCGCCGACGATCACCACGTCGAATTCAATCGCATCGCGCTCGGGAAGGTCCATCGCCTCGCTCATGCCTTCGAACGCCTCGTCATGCCGGCCGATCGGCCGCGCCGCGCTCTGCGGCCCGTCGCCCCGCCAGCCGAGCCTGCGAACCGGTTCGCACCGCCGACGCGACGGGAGAACACGCTTCGGTCTCGCCAGAATGGGCGCCCATCGCTATGTTGCACAGCACCACTTAGACGCTTTCGCACCTTCCGCCAAGGTGGAATAAAGTGTCGTATAGGTCATGATGCCGCATGTCCGTGCAGATCGACGAACTGACCGCCCTTCTCGACTGGTACGTGGCCGCCGGCGTCGACGTCGCGCTCGGTGACGAGCCGGTCGACCGCTTCCTCGAGTCGATGCGCGAGGCGGAGGAACGGCAGGCGCGCGGGCGCGCGGCGGCGACCGCCTTCGCCGAACCTGCCGGCGCCGAGGCGCCGCCGCTCGGGCCACCCTTCGAGGTCGACGCGAACGACGGCCGGCCGCCCGCGCGGCCGAGCGGCGAGGTGCGCGGGACCCCGTCGCGCCGGATCGAGACGCCGCCGGAACGGCCCCGCTTCGAACCACCGCCGCAACCGGTGGCGCGGGCGACGCTGGGAGCGGCGGTGCCGGGCGACGCGGCGGTCGGCGCGGCGCGCGAGGCGGCGCGCAGTGCGGCGACGCTCGACGACCTTCGCTCCGCTCTCGCCGCCTTCGACGGCTGCAATCTGAGAACCACCGCCAAGCGGCTGGTCTTCGCCGACGGCAACCCGCAGGCGCGGCTGATGCTCGTCGGCGAGGCGCCGGGGCGGGAAGAGGACGAGCAGGGCCTGCCCTTCGTCGGCCGCTCGGGGCGGCTCCTCGATCGCATGTTGGCGGCGATCGGGCTCGACCGGGGTTCGGTCTACATCGCCAACGTGGTGCCGTGGCGGCCGCCGGGCAATCGCACGCCGACGCCGCAGGAGACCGAGATCTGCAAGCCGTTCATCGCCCGACAGATCGAACTGGTCGACCCCGACGTGCTGGTCTTTCTCGGCGGCGCTGCGGCGGCGGCGCTCACCGGCACCGGCGAGGGCATCCTGCGCCTGAGAGGCCGTTGGATGACCTACGAGACCGGGCGCCGCGACATCTCGGCCATGCCGACCCTGCATCCGGCCTATCTGCTGCGCCAACCGATCCACAAGCGATTGGCTTGGCGCGATCTCCTGGAGATCCGGCGCAGACTGCAGGCGCCGCGTTGACCGCAGCCCCTCGCGGGGCCGGTAAAGGAGAAGGGCCGGGATCGCTCTCGGCCCTCGTGTTTCGCCGTCACTGCGGCGCTTCTTCGGTCACGACGCCCCGCCACCCGGCGTGACGTCGCTCGGCGAGCTTCTACTTGCCGTGACCTCCGCCGCCGCCACTCTCACCGAAGCCACCGGCACCGTGGCCACCGCCGTAGCCGTAGCCGTGCTGCCCGGGCTCACCGTAGGCATGACCGTGCGGTCCGGCCGTGGCCCAACGATACCCGTGTTGTCCGGGCCCGCCGTAGCCGTAGCCATGACCGCCACCGTAGCCGTTGCCGTTGCCGTTGCCGTCGTCGGCGGGTTCGACTTCGGCGGCGAGCGCGGTGTCGTGGTCATGATCGGTCAGGAAGAGCTTGGTCTTCGGCATGGTGCAGACCTTGCCGACCGGGCAGTTGCCCGGCGTGCCGTAGACGATGACGGCGCTGTCCGCATAGGCGACGCCGCTCAACAGGAGCGTCGTCAGAGCGAGAGTCGTCATGCCTGTCTTGGTGAACAGTTTGAACATGACAACCTCCTTTCCCCTCCGGCCGCCGATACTCCGGCTGTCGCTCGAGAGGACGACAGTCATATAGGTATCGAAGGAGGCATTTTCAATACTATTCAAATACAAATGCACGAGTGATATTGATTTTCATTGTCTTTTTCGAATCATGAATGTCAAAATTATCACCATCGAATTCACATGAGAAACAACGAATAACCCGAAGATCGACGACTCGATGGTTCCTCGACGTTCGGCCGGACGAAGAGAAGGGCCCGGCCGAGGCACGTATTCGGCGGCGGCGAGCGCCGCGACCGTCGCCGACTTTCGCGAGATCGTTCCAATTCTAAGATTTCGACTAAAGCATCCTCGAGACTTCCGGCGCATTTTCGCAGGAGCGGGAAATTCGACGCCCGACTCAGAAAGAATTTCCGGGGAGACCCATGACCATCACCTCGATCGGATCGTCCTTCTCCTACATCCGCCCGGA
>CALMYM010000319.1 GCA_937873675.1 uncultured Alphaproteobacteria bacterium
AGGCTCATGGGAACCCCCTTCTTCGAGGACCGGCGGGCATGGCTTCGCCCACGCACGGTCCGGAGCCGTGGCGCATACCCCGTGAAGGGGCCGTTCGATTAAGATGGATCCCTCCGCAGAGGGCCGGGTCGCGGGGTGCCCGCGACCCGACGACCGCATCACTGAGCGGCGGCTTCCTTGGCCTGCAGCTCGGCGAGCTGCTGCTCTTCGGTCTTCATGATGCCGAACTCGATGAGCATGTCCTCGAGCTCTTCCATGGTGATCGGGGTCGGGATGACGCCCTTGCCGGAGTTCTCGTGGATCTTGCGGGCGAGCTCGCGATACTCACCGGCCTGCTTCGAGGTCGGGGCGTATTCGATCACGGTCTGGCGGCGCAGCTCGGCGTGCTGGACGATGTTGTCGCGCGGCACGAAGTGGATGAGCTTGCAGCCCAGACGCTCGGCGAGCGCTTCGGCGAGCTCGAGCTCCTTGTCGGTCTGACGCTCGTTGCAGATCAGTCCGCCGAGACGCACGCCGCCGGAGTGGGCGTACTTCAGGATGCCCTTGGCGATGTTGTTGGCCGCATAGAGGGCCATCATCTCGCCGGACATGACGATGTAGATCTCCTGGGCCTTGTTCTCGCGGATCGGCATGGCGAAGCCACCGCAGACGACGTCGCCGAGAACGTCGTAGGACACGTAGTCCACGTCGTCGTAGGCGCCGTTCTCTTCCAGGAAGTTGATGGCGGTGGTGACGCCGCGACCGGCGCAGCCGACGCCCGGCTCCGGTCCGCCGGACTCGGTGCACTTGATGCCCTTGTAGCCGATCTTCATGACGTCCTCGATCTCGAGGTCCTCGACCGAGCCGGCTTCGGCCGCGAGGTGAAGAACGGTGTCCTGAAGCTTGGTGTTCAGGATCAGGCGGGTCGAGTCCGCCTTGGGATCACAGCCGACGATGAGGATCTTCTGCCCCATCTCGACGAGAGCCGCGAGCGTGTTCTGGGAGGTAGTGGACTTGCCGATGCCACCCTTGCCGTAGAAGGCGATCTGCCGAAGCTTGGCCATGTTTCGAACCCCTTCGAGGAAACGCGGTTTCGAGGAAACTGGTCGGACACCGTCCGGTGTCGTTCATCCGTCCGGCAGCTTCCGCCGCCTTCGCAGCCAAGAGATTTCAAGCTTCGTGCCAACTGCCCACCAAGCCGATGCAGAATTTTTTATTGCAATGAAAACAACAAGTTGTCTTGTCAGCGCATAATTCGAGGCGCTTCGACCGGCCCTGTCGCGACCCCGACATTTCGCGACAAGCGGTGTCGGGGTCGCCTCCGACACCGCCGGACCCGCCCCTCCCGACAGGTCCTGTCGCGACCCCGACAAATTCGCGACACCCCGACCCTCGCGCCTGCCCGCGTGAGGCGCGCGCGCCCGTTCCGTGCTCGAAAAGCCTCAGAAAACCGGGGTCTCGACGCCTTGGCGCGGGGCTTGCTCGAAGGGGCGTGACGCGAACCCCGTCTCGGGGCGCGGGCCACTCCGGTGCGCCTTCGCCCGTGGGGGTTCTCGCCGGACCTCACCCAGCAAGCGGAGCCACGCGCATGGCCAATGTCACCTTTTCCTCCCCCCTCCTCCACAAGGACGTGACCGTCTATGCCATCGCCGGCGATCGCGGCACGATCCTGTCGGTCGCCGAGAAGAACAAGATCCCGATCCCCTTCGAGTGCCGCGACGGCGAATGCGGCTCGTGCCTGTGCGAGATCGTCACGCTCACCGGCGAGCAGGTCGACTGCGTGCTGGTCGCGACGTCCGGCGGGCGGCTGTTCCGCGTGCGCACGCCGCAGCACTGTCTTGATGCGCGCGATCAA
>CALMYM010000320.1 GCA_937873675.1 uncultured Alphaproteobacteria bacterium
GCTCGAGGCCACGGTCCGGGGAGAACAGGATGACGCAGGTGTTGTCGGCGGTGGTGGTGCTGGTGTTCCCCGTCCTCTTGGTATGGGCGGCGGTCACCGATTTCATGACCATGACCATCGCCAACCGTGTTTCGGTCGGCCTCTTCCTCGCCGGTCTTCTCGCGCTCGCCCTCTCCGGCGTGCCGCTGCCGGTCTTCGGCGCCCACCTCGGTGCCGCCGCGCTGGTCTTCGCCATCGGTTTCGCCTGTTTCGCCTTCGGCTGGATGGGCGGCGGCGACGTCAAGTTCGCGGCCGCCGTGGTGCTCTGGCTCGGTTGGGAGCATCTCCTCGACTACGCCGTCACCTTCTCCGTCTACGGCGGTCTGTTGACCCTCGTGGCGCTCTTCTCCGACCGCGTCCTCGATCCCTTGCCGGTCCTCAAGGTCGGCTTCCTCGCCCGTTTCCAGGAACATCGGCGCGTGCCCTACGGCGTCGCCCTGTCGGCGGCGGGCCTGCAGATCTTCGCCGAGACGTCGTGGATGCGCGTCTTCGGCTGATCCCGCGCCTCGCCGTTCCGCGTCCTCGCCGGACCTTCTCGCGCGACCCCAGGGGTCGCGCTTTCGTTCATTCCGGCCGCGCCGAACCTGCCCCTGCGAGACATTCGCGGCGTTGACGGAACGTTCACGACGTTTCGAGAGATCCTGTTAACCATACCTGAACCAATTCCCCCCGACACTGCGCGGTGATGGACATCGAGGATGTCCCCACGTGTTTTCGGGTCCGGGTCATGAAGGTCACGCGTCTCCTCGTCTTGGCGGTCGCACTGGGCGCCGGCATCGTCGCCGCGATGCTCGCGGTCCAGATGTCGAACCGTGAACCGGCACCGGCACCGGTGGTGGCCGCGCCGGCCGAAGCGCCGCGCCTCGACACCATCGACGTGCTGGTCGCCTCCAAGGACATCTCGCTCGGCTATCGCATCGCCGCCGGCGATCTCGTCTGGCAGTCCTTCCCCAAGACCGGCGTCGCCGAGGTCTACGTCAACCGGATCGCCCAGCCCGCCGCCGACAGCGAACTGGTCGGCATGGTGGCGCGTTCGCCCTTCCTCACCGGCGAGCCCGTCCGCGCCCAGCGTCTGATCAAGGCCGATCGCGGCTTCATGTCGGTGATCCTGTCGCCGGGCATGCGGGCGACCGCCGTCGAGGTCAAGGCGGTGTCGACCGCCGGCGGCTTCATCCTGCCCAACGACCACGTCGACGTGATCCTGACCCGCGCCGCGCCGAAGGGCGGCAGCGGCGGCGGCGACCCCTATGTCAGCGAAACGGTTCTCACCAACGTTCGTGTCCTCGCCGTCGATCAGCAGATCACCGACGGCAAGGGGGAAGCGGCGATGCTCGCCAAGGACACCGTGACGCTCGAGCTGACGCCGCGCCAGGCCGAGGTCATGGCGCAGTCGACCCAGCTCGGCGTGATCTCGCTCGCCCTGCGGTCGCTGCGCGATCGCGACGGGGCGCCGATCGAAGAAGAGACCGAGGCCTCCGGCGGCTCGGTCAAGATGGTGCGCTTCGGCGTGCAGTCGACGGTCTCGATGCGTCGGTGAACCGGGTGGCGTTCGAATTCTGAGGTGGTCGCATGTTCACCAGTCTCGTCTCTTTCCGATCCGGTCTCGCTGCGGCGCTCGTCGCGGTGGGGCTCGGTTTCGCCGGTTCGGGCGCCCTGGCCGCCGAAGGCGGTGCGATCTCCCGCGTCGCGCCCTTCGAGGCCGAAGCCGGGCGGGATCGCATCGTCCAGCTGCCGCTCTCCAAGTCGCGGATCCTCGACTTCGACGAGGACATTCGTGACGTGCTCGTCTCCGACCCGAAGGTGGCCGACGCGGTCGTGCGTTCGGCCCGCCGCCTCTATCTGATCGGCAACAAGTTCGGCACCACCAACATCGTCGTCTTCGGCGCCTCCGGCCGGCCGATCGCCAATCTCGAACTCCAGGTCCAGGTCGACACCCGCGCCCTCGAGGGGCTCCTCAAGCGCCTCCTGCCCAAGAGCGAGATCCGCGTCGAGGCCGTCGCCGGCACCGTCGTGCTCTCCGGCATGGTCGCCTCGAGCGGCGAGGCGATCCAGGCCTACGAGGTCGCCTCCAAGTTCGTCGGCGCGCCGATCGAGAGCGGGTCTTCCGGCTCGGGTGGCGCGGCCGCCGCGAGCTCGGGCGGCTCGGCGACCGCCGGGTCGGCGGTCCAGGTGGTCAACGCGCTCACCATCCGCGGCAAGGATCAGGTGATGCTGCGCGTCACCATCGCCGAGGTGCAGCGCGACATCGTCAAGAAGCTCGGCATCGATCTGACCAGCGCCATCACCAACGGCAACTGGGCGACGACGCTCGCCACCTCGAACCCGTTCCCGATCACCCCCGCCGTCGATCCCGCTTTCGTCGGCACCGGTACGCTGAACTTCGGCTCGGGCAACTCGATCTCCGGCCGGCTCTCGGCGCTGGAGCAGAACGGCCTGCTCAAGACGCTGGCCGAACCCAACCTCTCCGCCCTCTCGGGCGAGCAGGCGCAGTTCCTGGTCGGCGGCGAGTATCCGATCCCGGTGAGCCAGACCTCGAGCGGCACCTCCGGCACCTCGATCGGCGTCGAGTTCAAGACCTACGGTATCGGCCTCAACTTCCAGCCGGTGGTGCTCGACGAGAACCGCATCTCGCTGACGGTCAAGACCGAGGTGTCCGAACTGACCTCCGACGGCGCCGTCACCATCTCGACGCTGACCATCCCCGCGCTGCGGGTGCGTCGCGCCTCGACCACGCTCGAGATCCCCTCGGGCGGCGCCATGGTGCTCGGCGGCCTGATCAAGGACGACGTCAAGCAGGCGCTCGCCGGCACGCCGGGCCTGCTCAAGCTGCCGATCCTCGGCTCGCTCTTCCGCTCGCGCGACTTCCAGCGCTCGCAGTCGGAACTGGTGATCTTCGTCCAGCCGCTTGTGGTGCGCCCGGTCGCCGCCGCCAAGCTCGAGCGTCCGGATCGCAACTTCCAGCCCTCCAACGACGCCGCCGGATATTTCCTCGGCCGGCTCAACCGCATGTATCGCACCGTCGATCGCGGTCAGAGGGGCACCTACCACGGCCAGTACGGCTACATCTTCGAGTGAGGGTGACGACCACATGACGACGACGATCGAACCTCTGTTTCGTCTCGGCCGTGCCCTCGCGACCTCGGGGGCGCTGCTCCTGGCTCTGACGACGGCCGCCTGCAACACGACGCGATCCGAACCGAGCGTGACCGGCTCGGTGCCGATGGACGGCTTCCGCACTCGCCACCCGATCGTGGTGGAGGAGGGCGAGGAGACCTTCGACGTTCCCGTCGGCGTCCAGGGCGATGCTCTGCCGCCGCGCCTCGCCGCCGCGGTCCAGGCCTTCGGCGAGGAAGCCCGCGCCCAGGGCGCCCGCTCCATCACCGTCATGGTGCCGTCCGCCTCGCGCAACGAAGCGTCCGCCTACCACGCCGCGCGTCGCATCACCGAAGCGCTCGGCCGCGCCGGCTTCGCCGCGAGCGCCGTGCACAAGGTGCCCTATGCGGCCGAAGGGCCGGAGGACGCCGCTCCGATCCGCATCTCCTATCCGCGGGTGGTGGCGCACGTGCCCCATCGCTGCGGCCGTTGGCCGGATCAGGTGATCGGCGATCACACCAATTCCGACTACTGGAACTTCGGCTGCGCCACCCAGGCCAACATCGCCACCATGGCGGCCGAGCCGACCGATCTCGTCGCGCCGTCGCCGATCGGCAAGGCCGACGCGACCCGCCGCGCCGCGGTGATCCAGGCCTACCGCAAGGGCGAGAAGACCAAGTCCGAGTTCAAGCTGCCCGACACCAATGCCTCCAAGGTCGGCGGCGGAGGAGGCGAGTGATGACGCGTAGCGCCAACGAGAAGCCGATCCACGCCGAGAGCAACGAACCCAGGTCGATCCCGCGCATCGCCATCCAGGCGTTCTGCGAGACGCCCGAGGTCGCCACCGCGCTCGAGGCGGCGTCCCAGGATCGCCGCATGTCGCGCACCCACGTCAAGGTGTTGATGGGGGGCCTGCCGGCCGCGGTCGAGTTCTACGGCTCGGCGCCGACGCCCAATCTGGTGGTGGTCGAATCGAAGGGCGGTTCCGAAGACCTCCTCGGTCACCTCGACGGCCTCGCCGAGGTCTGCGATCCCGGCACCAAGGTGTTGGTCATCGGCCACGTCAACGACGTGCTGCTCTATCGCGAGCTGATCCGCCGCGGCGTGAGCGAATACGTCGTCGCACCGCTCGACCTCTTCGACGTGCTGCGCGCCATCGGTGATCTCTATCACAGCCCCGATTCGGCCGTTCTCGGCCGTTCGATCGCCTTCATCGGCGCCAAGGGCGGCTGCGGTTCCTCCACCGTCGCCCACAACGTCGCCTGGTCGATCGCCAAGACCTTCGAGAACGACGTCCTGGTGGCCGATCTCGATCTCGCCTGGGGAACCGCGGGTCTCGACTTCAATCAGGACCCGACCCAGGGCGTGCTCGACGCGCTGCTCTCGCCCGAGCGCATCGACGAGGTCTTCCTCGATCGCCTGCTCACCAAGTGCTCCGACCACCTGAGCCTCCTCGGGGCGCCCTCGCTGCTCGATCGCGCCTACGATTTCGACGACCTCGCCTTCGATCCGACGGTCGAGGTGGCGCGCGGCAACGTGCCGGTGGTGGTGATCGATCTGCCGCATCAGTGGACCGGCTGGGTGCGCCGCCAGTTGCGCGAGGCCGACGAGGTGGTGATCGTCGCCACGCCCGATCTCGCCAATCTGCGCAACGCCAAGAACCTCGCCGACGTGTTGCGCACCTCGCGACCCAACGACGCGCCGCCGCGTCTGGTGTTCAACCAGGTCGGCATGCCGAAGCGGCCGGAGATCAAGCTCGACGAATTCGCCAAGGCGCTCGACCTGCCGATCGCCGCGTCGATTCCCTTCGACGCCAAGCTGTTCGGCGACGCCGCCAACAAGGGCCTGATGATCGGCGAACTCGACGCCAAACATCAGGTGGCGGAAGCCTTCCGTGGCCTGTCCGGTGTGGTGACCGGCCGGACCGAGATCCGCAAGGCGAAGAAATCGCCCTTCGCGCCGCTCCTGGAGAAGATCCGGGCGCGCAAGGCGTCGTGACGCGTTCGACGAGGTGAGACGGCATGTTCGGGCGTAGAGGATCGAACGAGGGAACCGCCGGCGGCTACGCCAAGCCGGCCGCCGCGCCGACGCCGGCCCCCCGGCCGTCGAGCGTCCCCGGCCGTGCCGCGTCGGCCCCGTCGCCCTCTCGGCCTTCAACCCCCGCCCCCACCACGCCGATCCCGCCGAACCGCTCGCAGGAACGCCAGAAGTCGGAGGAGTATTACGACACCAAGTCGTCGATCTTCTCCGCCCTCATCGACACGATCGCCCTCTCCCAGCTCGCCCGCCTCGATCCGGAATCGGCGCGCGAGGAGATCTCGGACGTCATCAACGAGATCATCCAGCTGAAGAATCTGGTGATGTCGATCGCCGAGCAGGAGGAACTGCTCGCCGACATCGTCAACGACGTCCTCGGCTACGGTCCGCTCGAGCCGCTGCTCGCCCGCGACGACATCGCCGACATCATGGTCAACGGCTCCGACAAGACCTACATCGAAGTCGCCGGCAAGGTGCAGCTGACCGGCATCCGCTTCCGCGACAATCAGCAGCTGATGAACATCTGCCAGCGGATCGTCTCCCAGGTCGGCCGCCGCGTCGACGAATCGAGTCCGATCTGCGACGCCCGCCTGCCCGACGGCTCGCGCGTCAACGTCATCGCCCCGCCGCTGGCCATCGACGGCCCGGCCCTCACCATTCGTAAGTTCAAGCGCGACAAGCTGACCCTGGAGAACCTGGTCAAGTTCGGCTCGATCACGCCGGAAGGCGCCCAGGTCCTACAGATCGTCGGCAAGAGCCGCTGCAACGTCATCGTCTCGGGCGGTACCGGCTCGGGCAAGACGACGCTCCTCAACTGCCTGACCCGCTACATCGAGGCGACCGAACGCATCATCACCTGCGAAGACGCCGCCGAACTGCAGCTGCAGCAGCCGCACGTGGTGCGCCTGGAAACCCGCCCCCCGAACATCGAGGGCGAGGGCCAGATCACCATGCGCGATCTGATCAAGAACTGCCTGCGTATGCGTCCCGAGCGGATCATCGTCGGCGAAGTGCGCGGACCGGAGGCCTTCGACCTGTTGCAGGCGATGAACACCGGTCACGACGGTTCGATGGGCACGCTCCACGCCAACAGCCCGCGCGAGGCGCTGTCGCGTATGGAATCGATGATCACCATGGGCGGCTACTCCCTGCCGGCCCGCACCATCCGCGAGATGATCTGCACCTCGGTCGACGTGGTGGTCCAGGCGGCCCGTCTGCGCGACGGCTCGCGCCGCATCACCCACATCACCGAAGTGCTCGGCATGGAAGGCGACGTCATCACCACCCAGGACCTCTTCGTCTACGAGTTTCTGGGCGAGGACGAGCTCGGCCGCATCGTCGGTCGCCATCGCTCGACCGGCATCGGCCGGCCGAAGATGTGGGACCGCGCCCGTTACTTCGGCGAGGAGAAGCGCCTCGCCGAGGCGCTCGACGCGGCCAACGTCGCCGACGCCGTGGATTGAGGAGGCGGATTTGTTCGGTCTCGGTCCGACCACCCTCGCGTTGATCGCCCTGGTGATGCTCTCCGCCGGAGGCGTCGCCTATGCGCTGCTGTTCGACAAGGTCGAGGACGAGAAGACGACCGAGAAGCGGCTCGGCCGCCTGCTCGACCCCGGCAAGGCGGTCGAGGAGCGCAACACCGCCGGCCGCAAGAAGTCGATCCAGGACGCCTTCAAGGAATTCGAGGCCAAGCAGGCGGCGCGCGACAAGCGCACCAAGACC
This sequence comes from uncultured Alphaproteobacteria bacterium, assembly GCA_937873675.1. Taxonomy (GTDB): domain Bacteria; phylum Pseudomonadota; class Alphaproteobacteria; order Rhizobiales; family Ancalomicrobiaceae; genus CALBKH01. Next base: position 6,892 of record CALMYM010000320.1, read on the forward strand.
CCGCCGCTCGCCCTGCGCCTGACCCAGGCCGGTCTCGACTGGAACCGCAGGACCTACGTGTTGTTCTCCGTCGGTCTCGCCGTCGGCGCGGCTCTGTTGATGTTCATGATCTCGGGCAGCGTCGTGGTGGCGGCGGGCGGCGGCGTCATCGGCTTCCTCGGTCTGCCGAACTGGATCGTCGACAAGCTCCGCCAGCGCCGCCAGAAGGCCTTCCTCGAAGAACTGCCCACCGCCGTCGACCTCATCGTCCGCGGCATCCGCTCCGGTCTGCCGCTCGGTGACTGCCTGCGCATGGTCTCCTCCGAGACCAAGGAGCCGGTGAAGGGCGAGTTCCGCCAGATCATCGAGGCCCAGCACCTCGGCATGCCGGTCGGCGACGCCTGCATGAAGCTCTTCGAGCGCATGCCGGTGCAGGAGGCCAATTTCTTCGGCATCGTCATCGCCATCCAGCAGAAGGCCGGCGGCAACCTCTCCGAGGCGCTCGGCAACCTCTCCAAGGTACTGCGCGACCGCAAGCGCATGAAGGCGAAGATCACCGCCATGTCGATGGAGGCCAAGTCCTCCGCCGCCATCATCGGCTCGCTGCCGATCGTCGTCGCCGGCCTCGTCTACCTGACGAGCCCGAGCTACATCATGCTCCTCTTCAGAACCACCGCGGGCAACGTCATCGTCGTCGGCGGGCTGATCTACATGCTGCTCGGCATCATGGTGATGAAGAAGATGATCGACTTCGATTTCTGAAGGGGGAGGGCATGGGCGGTCTCTTCGACATTCTGACCAACCCCCAGATGCTGCTGGCCGCCTGCGTGGCGATCGGCGTCGCCGCCACGGTGCTCACCGTGGCGTTGCCGCTGCTCGAGAAGGACCAGTTCGCCTCGCGGATGAAGGCGGTGGCGATCGAGCGCGAGCAGATCCGCTCGCGCGAACGTGCCCGCCTCGGGAGCGAGCGCGCCAAGAGCCTGCGTGCCGAGCCCAAGGCCTTCATGCGGCAACTGGTCGACAGCCTGAACCTCAAGAACGCACTCGCCGACGACAAGACCGCCGATCAGTTGCGCATGGCCGGTTTCCGCGGTCAGGCGCCGCTCACCGCCTATCTCTTCGCCCGCTTCGTCCTGCCCTTCGTCTGCTTCCTGGTGGCGCTGTTCTATTTCTTCGTGCTCGACGTGGTCGACAAGCCGCCGGGCATGAAGTTCGCGTTCTCGTTGCTCGCCGCCGCGGCCGGCATGTATCTGCCGAACGTCTACTTGAAGAACGCCATCACCAAGCGCCAGCAGTCGATCAAGCGCGCCTGGCCCGACGCCCTCGACCTGCTGCTGATCTGCATCGAGTCGGGCATGTCGGTGGAGCCGGCCTTCCGCAAGGTGGCCGACGAGATCGGCGCCACCTCGCTGGCGCTGGCCGAAGAGATGTCGCTGACCGCGGCCGAACTCTCCTATCTCCAGGAGCGGCGCAAGGCCTACGAGAACCTCGCCTCGCGCACCGGCCTCGAGAGCATCCGCGCCGTCGTCACCGCGCTCATCCAGGCCGAACGGTACGGCACACCGCTCGGTCAGGCGATCCGCGTCCTCTCCCAGGAGAGCCGCGACGCCCGCATGGCCGACGCCGAGAAGAAGGCGGCCGCGCTGCCGCCCAAGCTCACGGTGCCGATGATCGTCTTCTTCCTGCCGGTTCTCTTCGCCGTCATCATCGGCCCGGCGATGATCCAGCTCTTCCATTGGAAGTGAGGCGGCGGCCCGGTCCGCCGGGCTCCGCGCCGCGAGCATGCGTCCGCTGCAGGGTGGGGCCTGTCATATCAGCGTCGAACGATGTATCGAGCGTGGACGTCCGCGCTCCGACCCGTCCGGCGCCGAGCCGCCCGGACGCCCATCGCTCCGCCGCCCGCCCGCAGGGTTCGGCGGCCGACCCCGAACCCGGTGACGAGGTCCCATGAAGAACTGGCAGAACATCGCGGCCGAGCAGTCGGCCATCCTCAAGGAAGTCCGCAACGGCGCCCCCGATGCCATGAAGGGCTTCTCGGCCCTGGCCGCCGGTGCCCTCAAGGCCGGTGCCCTCGACACCCGCACCAAGGAGCTGATCGCGGTCGGCATCTCGGTGGCGGTGCGTTGCGACCCCTGCATCGCCTTCCACGTCAAGGCGGCGCGCGCCGCCGGCGCGACCCGCGAGGAGATCATGGAGACCGTGGCGACCGCCGTCTACATGGGCGCCGGCCCGGCCTACATGTACGCCGCGCAAGCCGTGGAGGCCTTCGACCAGTTCGACGCCGCCGCCAAGGCCGCGCCGGCCGAGTGATCGGACGCCGTGCCCCTTTCGGTGGGCGGACGCCGAAACGACGAGGGGCCGTCGACGACGGCCCCTTTTTCGTTTCACAGCTCGCGCCGGTCGCCTCAGCCCGGCGACTTCCTGGCGCCGGCCGGCTTCTTGTCGGCCTGCTTGAGCTGCTTCCAGGTGTCGGGCTGGCTCAGCATGGAGCGGAGGTAGGCGACGTTGGCTTTCGCCTCGTCCGGCGGCAGTTCCGCCGCGGCGAGACGATCGGCCTCGTCGAAGCGGCCCTGCAGACCCACCACCAGGGCGAGGTTCTGACGCACTCGGCTGTCGGCGCGCGGCGACGCGACGGCGCGCTTCAGCGTCGCCTCCGCTTTCGAGAGTTCGTTGGTGAAGACGTAGGAGAGGCCGAGGTTGTTGAGCACCGTCGGCTCGTCCGGCGCCAGTTTCAACGCCTGTTGATAGAGGCGGCGTGCGTCGCCGGCGTTGCCGAGCTGATCCTGGATCGCGCCCTCCGCCGAGGTCAGCCGCCAGTCGGGCGTGCGCGGATCGTTGGCGGCGCGGATCACCTTCAGCGCCTCGTCGAATTCGCCGTTCTCGGCCAGCGCCTTGCCGTAGGCCGAGGCGATCGTGACGTCGCGCGGGAACTGCAGCATCCCCCGCTGCAACACCTCCACCGCCTGGGCGCGGCGCTCGTCGGCGCGCAGCGCCTGAGCGAAGCCGAGGACGGTGGCGCGGTCGTTGGGCGAGGCCTGATAGCGGCGCGTCCATTCGGCCATCGCCGACTGGCGATCCCCGGGGATCGACCCCGTCACCGCCGGACCGTCGGTGCGCGCGTTCGGCCGGGCGCAGCCACCGAGGGCGCCGGACACCACGACCACCGCGGCGACGATCAGGGGCAGGGCGGAAGAAGCGCGGCCCGAGGGACGGTTCATGAGACACTCCGGGACGGACCGACGGTGCCGATACGGGCGCCGGTCGACCCCGTCAGTTATCCTTCGTTAACCCTAACGAGGGGTTAAGACGCCGGGTCGGACCGGCCACCGCGACCACGCCACGGCACCTCTGCCCACCGCGATCGGGCTGGACCACGCCGGTCGGCGCGCTACAGTCGATCGACACCGGGCGACGCAGTGTTGCGCCGTCCCGACGACCCGCCGTCCATCGCCTCCCGCGGAGATCACCCTTGGCCCTGCCGCTGCTCGCCGCCGACCATGTCGGCCCGACCCTGCCGATCCATCTCGTCACCCCCGAGACGCTCGCCGCCCGCCTCGACGCGCTGGGCGACGCCGTCGCCGCCTTCGCCC
>CALMYM010000321.1 GCA_937873675.1 uncultured Alphaproteobacteria bacterium
TCGTGCACTTCTATCCCCTGCATGCGCTCGACGGGGTCGCCGTGGTCTCGGCCCTTTCCGCCGATCCCAAGGCGACCTCGGCGCTCGCCCAGTCGATCTCGAACTGGCCGCTGTCCTCGCCCGGCTACTTCAAGGACCTGCAGACCCGCCTGAAGAAGTTCGTCGAGTCCGGTCAGCTCGGGCCGTTCAAGAACGGCTACTGGGGCCATCCCGCCTACAAGCTGCCGCCGGAAGCCAACCTGATGGCGGTCGCCCACTATCTGGAGGCGCTCGACTTCCAGAAGGAGATCGTGAAGATCCACACCATCTTCGGCGGCAAGAACCCGCATCCGAACTGGCTGGTCGGCGGCGTGCCCTGCGCCATCAACGTCGACGGCGTCGGCGCGGTCGGCGCCATCAACATGGAACGCCTCAACCTCGTCTCGTCGATCATCGATCGCTGCATCGAGTTCACCGAGCAGGTCTACATCCCCGACCTGATGGCGATCGGCTCGTTCTACAAGGACTGGCTCTACGGCGGCGGCCTGTCGTCCAAGTCGGTGATGAGCTACGGCGACATCCCCGAGCACGCCAACGACTATTCGCCGGCCTCGCTGAAGCTGCCGCACGGCGTCATCCTCAACGGCAACCTGAACGAGGTGATGCCGGTCGACCTGAAGGATCCCCAGCAGATCCAGGAGTTCGTCACCCATTCCTGGTACAAGTACCCGGACGAGACCAAGGGTCTGCACCCCTGGGACGGTGTCACCGTACCCCATTACGAACTCGGCCCCAAGGCCAAGGGCACCAAGACCAACATCGAGGCGCTGGACGAGGAGGCGAAATACTCCTGGATCAAGTCGCCGCGTTGGAAGGGCAACGCCGTCGAAGTCGGCCCGCTCGCCCGCTACATCATCGGCTACGCCCAGAAGAAGCCGGAGTTCAAGGACCCGACCGACAAGCTCCTCAAGGATCTCGGCGTGCCGGTCACCGCCCTGTTCTCGACGCTGGGCCGCACCGCGGCGCGCGCCCTCGAGTGCCAGTGGGCGGCGCATCAGATGCGCTACTTCCAGGACAAGTTGATGGCCGCCATCAAGGCCGGCGACTCGTCGACCGCCAACACCGACAAGTGGAAGCCGGAGAGCTGGCCGAAGGAGGTCAAGGGCGTCGGCTTCACCGAGGCGCCGCGCGGCGCCCTCGGCCACTGGGTGAAGATCAAGGACGGCAAGATCGACAACTATCAGGCCGTCGTCCCGACCACCTGGAACGGCTCCCCGCGCGATCCCAAGGGCAACATCGGCGCCTTCGAGGCGTCGCTGATGGACACGCCGATGGCCGATCCCAACCAGCCCCTGGAGATCATCCGGACACTGCACTCCTTCGACCCGTGCCTCGCCTGCTCGACCCACGTCATGGCACCGGACGGCCAGGAGATGGCGAAGGTCACGGTTCGCTGATCCCGTGAAGACGGCGGCCGGCGGGCTCCCCGCCGGCCCCTTCGAACCTCGAGCGAAGAACGAGACGATCGCCAACCGGAAGACGACGTCGCCGGGGCGATCATCGGGAGGGATCCATGAACCAGATCGTCGAGTTGCAGGGCGCGCTGGACGCACACGGTGAACGCGTCGAAGCCCGCCAGACCATCTACGTCTACGAAGCCCCGGTGCGCCTGTGGCACTGGGTCAATGCCTTCGCCATCGTGACGCTCTGCGTCTCCGGCTGGTTCATCGGCTCGCCGCTGCCCTCGGTGCCGGGCGAGGCGAGCCAGAACTTCCTGATGGGCTACATCCGCTTCACCCATTTCGCCGCCGGTCAGGTGATCGCCGTCGCCCTGCTGATGCGCATCTACTGGGCCTTCGTCGGCAACACCTACGCCCGTCAGGTCTTCTATCTGCCCTTCTGGGACCGCACCTGGCTCTGGGGCGTCTGGTACGAGCTCAAGTGGTATCTCTTCCTCACCAAGGACCCGAAGAAATACATCGGCCACAACCCGCTCGGGCACGTGGCGATGTTCTCCTTCATGCTGTTCCTGGTCTTCATGATCTGCACCGGCTTCGCCCTCTATTCGGAAGGAACCGGCATCGACAGCTGGCAGCATTCGCTGTTCGGCTGGGTCTTCGGCATCTTCCCGAACAGCCAGGACGTCCACACCTTCCACCACCTCGGCATGTGGGCGATCATCGTCTTCGTGCTGGTCCACGTCTACGCGGCGGTGCGCGAGGACATCATGTCCCGCCAGAGCATGATCTCGTCGATCATCTCCGGCGAGCGCGTCTTCCGCGACGACTACCGGGATTGAGCCGATGGGAGCGCTCGATCGTCATCGCGAGCGGCGGGAGGGAGACCTCCCCCGCGTCCTCGTCCTCGGCATCGGCAACATCCTGTGGGCCGACGAGGGCTTCGGCGTGCGCGCGGTGGAGGAGTTCCACCGTCGCTATCGGGTCCCCGACCACGTCACCGTCCTCGACGGCGGCACCCAGGGGCTCTACCTCGTCAACTTCCTGCAGGAACACGACCGGCTCCTGGTGTTCGACGCCATCGACTACGGCCTCGAACCGGGCACGATGAAGATCGTCCGCGACGACGAAGTGCCGAAGTTCACCGGCGCCAAGAAGATGAGCCTGCACCAGACCGGCTTCCAGGAGGTCCTCTCCGCCGCCGATCTGCTCGCCGCCTACCCCGAGACCCTGGCGCTGATCGGCTGTCAGCCCCTCGATCTCGAGGATTGGGGCGGACCGCTCACCGAACCGGTGCGCGCCACTCTCGACCGCGCCCTCGACGCGGCGTTGGCGATCCTCGCCGAGTGGGGTATCACGGTCGAGCCGCGCGTCGGCGAGATCGAGGCGGACGATCGCCTCCTCGCCAACGACATCGACTTCGCCGCCTACGAGCGTCGCGTCGAAGCCTGATACCATCGGTCATTGGAAATGACCGATGGTATTCCTGACGCGAATTTCTCATGCTTCTGATGCGGATGAGAAATTCGCGTGTCTTCAAAAGCCGGGTGCGTCAGTACCTTCGGCCTTCGACATGAGGCGGGCGCCCCCGGCCCCGCTCGAGACGTCAGCGAGACGCGCCGGCCCGCGGAACCACGTTCCGCGCGCCGGCTTCGTCGTCGAGAGGAACCGATCATGTGTCTCGGCATCCCCATGACCGTCGTCGAAGGCGACGACATGCAGGCCCTGGTCGAGCGGCGTGGTGAGACCCGCCGGATCTCGATGATGCTGGTCGGCGAGCAGCCGGTCGGCTCGATCGTCCTCGTCCACATCGACAGCGCCGTCCGCATCCTCGATGCCGCCGAGGCGAAGCTCATCGACGACGGCCTCGACGGCGTCGCCGCCGCCCTCGAGGGCCGCGACTTCGAGCACCTCTTCGCCGATCTCGTCGATCGCGAACCGCAACTGCCCGATCACCTCCTCGAGCCGGAAAGCTGACGGACACTCCGCCCGCCGCAGCTGCCTGATCGGCCTCGGCCGCTGGTTCGCCGTTTCCCCGTTTCGACCCGAAAGACGCACGTTCCACGGGCGTGCGAACCCACGCGCCTGCGACCACGGGTCGACGCGGACCTTGAAAGATCTCCGTCCGTCGCTCCCGACGCCGAAACCGGTCTTGGAAATGTGATTTCCAATTGTTGGAAATCCGGTGATCATCTCACCTCGTCGGAGAGAGATCTCGGGTCTGCCGAAACGGCGGAATCCCTGGAGATCCGCTTTCCACCGACTGGAATCGAGTTTGGCACGGGCATTGCGAAGTACGGGGAAATACCAGGGAGGACCCATGACTTCGCCACTCATCACCGCTCTCGGTGAGCGCCACGGACTGCCGACGGTCGACGAGACCACCGTCGACGCCTTCCTCGCGCCTGCCGCCGGTGAGCCGGAGCACACGCTGCTGTTCTTCACCGGCGATCCGGCGACCCGCGCCGAGACGCTCGACGTCGCGGTCGTGCTGCCCGAGCTTCTCGCCGCCTTCCAGCATCGGCTGCGCGGCGCCGTCGTGGCGCGCGCCGCCGAGACCGGCCTCGCCGCCCGCTTCCGCGTCGCCGTCCACCCGAGCCTGGTGGTCACCCGCGGTGCCGACCCGGTCGCCGTCTTTCCCAAGATCCGCGACTGGTCGGAGTACATGGACAAGATCGACGCGGCGCTGGCGCCGGACGCCCCGGTTCTGCCGGTCGAGAACCGGCCGCGCACCGAATTCACCTACACCACCGCCCACGGGGGAGAATGACCATGAAAGCGGGTTTCTGGGTCGCCCCCGAGGGCGAAGACGGCGGCGTGTCGATGATGCCGATCGGCATCGACGAGACGGCGTCGGGCTTTTCCGGCCGCTCCGGCCTGACCGGTGCCGGCACCATCTCCTTCCTCGCCACGGCGAGCGCCGCCGATCTGATCGAGCGCTGCCCGAAGGTGGCCGAGCTGCTGCCGCAGCTCGTCGCCGCCCTCGAGACGCAGGCGGCCGAGGCGCCGAGCCGGCTCTTCGATCTCGCCGGCTACGGCGCCGACGATCTCACGCTGATCGGCGAGGTGCTCGGCGAAGGCGAGGTCTCCGCCACCGTGGCCCTGCCCGAGGGCGTCGTCGCCCAGGTGCAGGAATCGGTGATGGCCGGCCTGTGGCGGGTGCGTTTCACCGATGCTTCGGGCGCGCTCGTCGCCGACTACGTCGAAGTCGCCTCGATCCCGGCCGCGGTGGAGCGCGCCGCGGCGATGGCGCCGGTGCTGGAGAGCTTCGGCATGCCGCCGGAGGGCGCCATGAACGTCATGCCGGTCCTGACCGAGATCCGCGACCGCGCCGCGGCGCACGAGAAGGGTGCGGCCTCGCACACCATCACCTTCTCGCTCTTCCCGATGTCCGATGCCGACATGACCTTCCTCCAGGACACCCTCGGCCCCGGACCGATCCGCATCCTCTCGCGCGGCTACGGCACCTGCCGGATCGTCGCCACCGGCGCCCGCAACGTCTGGTCGGTTCAGTTCTTCAACGCCATGGACACCATCGTCCTCGATACGCTGGAGATCGGCGACGTACCGGTCACGGCGCGCGCCGCGGTCGAGGACTTCCGCGATTCGGCCGAGCGCTTGAGCGAGATCGAGGAGGCCTATTTCCGATGAGTTCCTTCGAGAACTTCGGCGTGGTCGGCGACGTGACGGCGGAGGCGCGCATGGAATGCGGCATCTGCTGGCACGTCTACGACCCGGCGGAGGGCGATCCCGTCTGGCAGGTTCCGGCCGGCACCGCCTTCGCCGACCTGCCGGAGGACTGGCGCTGCCCCAATTGCGACGCGCCGCGCTCGAAGTTCATGGCGATCGAGGCGGTGGGAGGCGGTCGTGACGGCTGAGGCGACGCTCGAACGGCAGGCGCGCGACGCGGCGGGGGTGAAGGCCGGCGAGGTGCTGGTGCGGATCTACGGCGACATCGCCGCGCGGTCGATGCGCGACCTGCCGGTCTACAACGAAAAGCTTCGCGTCGAGGCCGTCGGCTTCCACGACGACGGCATCAGGGTGATCGGCATCGTCGCCACGCCGTGGTTCATGAACGTGGTGGTCGCCGCATCGCCGCTCGGGCCGGCGGCGGTCGAGGTGTCGCCCGGATCGACCGTCACCCACGACCTGCCGAGCGGCGCCTACGACTTCGTCGCCGGCACCCTCGACGGCTTCGGCCGCCTCGACAGCCTGTCGCTGTTCTCGCCGATGTTTCGCTTCGAGGACCCCGAAGCGGTCACCGCCACCGCCGAAGCGGCGATGGCGGAACTGCTGCGCCCGCTGCAGCCGGAGAAGACCGAGACCCCGGCGCCGACCGCGCTCGACCGGCGCGCCCTGCTCTTCGGTCGCAAGCCGCGGAACGAGGCCACCGCGCCATGACCACCCCCGCCACCTCCTTCGGGCCGGGCGCCATCGCCCTCACGGTCACTGTCGCACCACCCGCCGAGGGCGGCGACGTCGAGGCGGTCCGCGTCGCCTCGACCCGGCCGGTCGGCTTCTCCTCGGCGCTGTTCGTCAACCGCCCGGCCGACGAGATCCCGGCGCTGGTCGGCCGCCTCCATTCGCTCTGCGGCCTCTCTCACGCTACCGCCGCCGCCATGGCCGTCGCCGCCGCCCGCGGCGAGGACGCGACCGCCGTCGCCACCACCCGCTTCGACGGGCTGCTGGCGGAAAGGCTCGGCGAACACCTGCGTTCGACCTTCCTCGGCCCGGCCGGCACGCCCCCCGGCGAGGTACCGCGCGAGATGCTCGCCGATCTGCGCGCCGTCCTCGCCGCCACCCGCGAACTGGCCGCGACCACCGCCGAGCCGATCCCCCCCCCCGCCCGCCGCGCCGCGATCGGCCGTGCCCGCGCCGGCCTCGAAAGGCTCGGTCTGGCGCTCGACCGCGCCGGCCGCCTCGACATGCCCCCCGCCTCCTGGGCCGCCGGCGTCGTCGAGCGCTTCGGCGCAGCGAGCGGCGACCGCCACCTCGCCCCCGATCCGCTCACCGCCGCCGACGACGAGATCGTGATCGCCGCCCTCGCCGCCGACCCGACCGGCTTCGCCGCCGCGCCGCGGCTCGCCGACCGCCGCCCCGAGACCGGCCCGCTCGCTCGCGCCGGTGCAGGGGTAGGAGGGGGCGAACGCATCGTCGCCCGCCTCGCCGAGATCGCCGGGGCCGGTCGCCTGCTCGACGCCCGGTCGCAGACGCGGGCCCGCGCCCTCGACGCCTGGGTGCGCGCCGCATCGATCGATTCCCGTACGGGATATGCCGCCGTGGAAAGCCCGCGCGGCCGGCTCCATCATCTCGTCCGTCTCGACGGTATCGGGCGCGTCGCCTTCTATGCCATTCTGGCGCCGACAGAATGGAATTTCGGAGCCGACGGCCCCTTCGTCGCGACCATCCGGGCCAATCGCCCGACGGCGGACGACGCGGGACGGGCGCAGGTGGAACGGATCGCCGCCGCCTTCGACCCCTGCGTCGGCTTCGCGGTGAGCGTGGAGGAACGCGGCCGTGCATGAGATGTCGCTCATGGAGAGCGTCCTCGAGATCGTCGAGGAAGAAGCGAAGAAGGCCGGCGCGACCAAGGTCAAGGCGGTGCGCCTCGACATCGGCGAACTGTCTCACGTCGAGCCCGAGGCGATGCGCTTCTGCTTCGACGCGGTGGTGCGCGGCAGCATCGCCGCGGAGGCGGTGTTGGAGATCGTCCGGGTGCCGGGCCAGGGCTGGTGCATGGACTGCTGCGAGACGGTGGCGCTTGCCGAACGCTTCGGCGCCTGCCCGAAATGCGGCAATCACAGAGTTCAGATGACGTCGGGCGACGACATGCGGGTCGCCGAGTTGGAGGTGGAGTGATGTGCACGGTCTGCGGCTGCGGTCAGGCGACGGTGGAAGGCCAGAAGGTCGGCGCGCACGACCACCATCACGACCATCACCATCATGATCACGGGCACGGTCATACCCACGACCATGACCATGTCCACGATCACGACCATGCCCATCCCCACGACCACGACCACGTGCACGCCCACAGCCACGAGCACGACCACGGCGACGGTCACGTCCATTCCCATGATCACGTCCACGGTCACGAACACGGCCACGCTCATGCGCATGCCCACGGCCATGCCCACGTGCACACCCACGACCACGACCATTCCCACGATCATGGCCATGACCATGATCACGTCCACGGCCCGGGCTGCGGGCACGATCATGATCACGGGCACGACCACGATCACGACCATGGCCACGTGGTGCGCTCGGCCGACGCCATCGACTACGGCGCCGGCCTCGCCGGCGTCCACGTTCCGGGTCTGCCGCAGGAGCGCATCGTCAAGATCGAGCGCGACATCCTCGGCAAGAACGACGGCCTCGCCCGCTCGAACCGCCGCCGGCTGGCCGAAAAGGGCGTCTTCGCCCTGAACCTCGTCTCCTCCCCCGGCTCGGGCAAGACGACGCTCTTGGTCAAGGCGATCTCCGATCTCAAGGAGAAGCACGCCATCGCCGTGGTCGAGGGCGATCAGCAGACCTCCAACGACGCCGAGCGCATCCGCGCGACGGGGGTCCGGGCGATCCAGGTCAACACCGGCAAGGGCTGCCACCTCGACGCCTCGATGGTCGGCCACGCCCTCGACGATCTCGACCTGCCGCAGAACTCGATCCTGTTCATCGAGAACGTCGGCAATCTCGTCTGCCCCGCCGCCTTCGACCTCGGCGAGGCCCACAAGGTGGTGGTCCTGTCGGTCACCGAGGGCGAGGACAAGCCCCTGAAATATCCCGACATGTTCGCCGCCGCCGACCTCATGCTGCTCAACAAGGCCGACCTGCTGCCGCATCTCGACTTCGACGTCGAGGCCTGCATCGCCAATGCGCTGAAGGTCAATCCGCGGCTCCAGGTGATGACCGTGTCGGCGCGCTCCGGCGAGGGCATGGCCGTCTTCTACGCCTGGATCGCGGCACGCGCCGCGCTCGCCGCCCGTCCGGCGAACTGACGGCTCGGGAGAGGGAGGGCACCCGCCGATGAATCATGGACCGGCCGGCGACGCGCTCGTTCGCCTCTTCGCGGATCGCGGAGAGGTCGAACGGCTGCGCATCCGCCTGCGCGGCGCGGTCCAGGGTGTCGGCATGCGCCCCTTCGTCCACGGCCTCGCCACCCGCATGCGGCTCGTCGGTCTGGTGCTCAACGACGGCGACGGCGTGGTGATCGAGGCCGAGGGCACCGACGTCGCCGCCTTCGTCGCCGCGCTGACCGCCGAGAAACCGCCGCTCGCCTCGATCGATTCGGTCGAGACCGAGCCGATGGCCCCGACCGGCGAGAGCGGCTTCCGCATCGTCGAGAGCGTCGCCTCCAAGGCCCGCACCCGCGTGCCCGCCGACGCCGCGACCTGCGACGCCTGTCTCGACGACCTCTACGATCCCGAGAGCCGCTTCCACCTCTACCCCTTCGTCAACTGCACCCACTGCGGCCCGCGCTACACCATCACCGCGCACCTGCCCTACGACCGGCCGCAGACGGCGATGGCCGGCTTCCCGATGTGTCCGGCCTGCGCCGCCGATTATCGCGACCCGGGAAACCGCCGCTTCCACGCCGAGCCGATCGCCTGTCCGGTCTGTGGGCCGAAGCTTGCGGTGACTTGGCGGCGAGAGGAGGGTGTTGCCGGGCGGTCGCCGGACACGCACCCGCACGGCGGTGCACTCGACGTTTCCTTCCCTTCCGACTTCGCGATGGGTCACGGCGATGCTTCCAGCGTCCCCTCCCCCCTCGAGGGGGAGGGACAGGGAGGGGGGGCTGCGACCTCACCCCGGGCGCAGGCCCTCGACGCGAGCACCGTGCCCCCCCTCTCTGTCTCTCCCCCTCGCGGGGGGAGAGGACCGGATGCCGATGTCCCAGCATCTCGGCATCCGGAGCGTGAGGACGGTTCGGCGAGCGACGCATCGGCTGCCCTCTCCCCCGTCGCCGAGATCGTCGCCGCGATCCGGGCGGGGAAGATCGTCGCGGTGAAGGGCATCGGCGGCTTCCATCTGATGTGCGACGCCCGCTCCGAGACCGCGGTCGCGGGACTCCGCCGCCGCAAGCTGCGCGACGCCAAGCCCTTCGCCGTGATGGTGGCGAACGCCGCTTCGCTCGACGGGGTCGCGGCCGCCGGCCCGATCGAGCGCGATCTCTTCCTCTCCGCCGCCGCCCCGATCGTCGTCATGGACGCGGTCCCCGGCGCCCTCGCCCCGAGCATCGCCCCGAACCTCTCCCGTATCGGCGTCATGTGCGCCTACGCACCGCTCCATCATCTGATCTTCCGGGAAGCCGCCGGGGGCGAGGCGTCCGTGTATGATCGTGACGCGGCGAACGATTTCGTCCTCGTCGCCACCTCGGCCAATCCCGGTGGCGAGCCGCTGGTCATCGACGACGCCGACGCCCGCCGCCGCCTCGGCGGCATCGCCGACCTGATCGTCGGCCACGACCGGCCGATCGTCATCCGCGCCGACGACTCGGTCACCCAGGTGATCGCCGGAAAGCCGAGCCTGATCCGCCGCGCCAAGGGCTTCGTGCCGAACCCCATCGATCTCGGATCGGACGGCCCCGTCGTGCTGGCGGCCGGTGCCCATTTGAAAGCGACCGTCACCGTCACGCGCGGCCGCGAGGCCTTCGTCTCCCAGCACGTCGGCGACCTCGACACGGTCGAGACGGTGAAGTTCTACCGCGAGACCGCGGTCCACCTCCTGTCGCTCCTCGACGTGAAGCCTGAGATCGTCGCCTGCGATCTCCATCCCGACTTCCGCTCGTCGCAGTTCGCCCTCGAGTTCGACGCGCCCGTCCTCCCCGTTCAGCACCACGCCGCCCATGTCGCAGCCATCGCCGCGGAACACGGCATCGTCGAGCCCGTCCTCGGCCTCGCCCTCGACGGCATCGGCCACGGCGACGACGGCGCCGCCTGGGGCGGCGAACTGATCCGCGTCACCGGCGCCTCCTGGCAGCGGCTCGGCCACATCGCCCCGCTGGCGCTTCCCGGCGGCGACAAGGCGGCCCGCGAGCCCTGGCGCATGGCGGTCGCGGCGCTCCATGCCATCGGCGAGACCGAGCGGGCGAAGACGCTCTTCGCCGACGAACCGCTTCTCGCCCCCCTCCTCGCCCGCCTCGACAGCGGACGCGAGGCGACCACCACCTCGCTCGGCCGGCTCTTCGACGCCGTCGCCGGCCTCGCCGGCCTGCGCCGCCGCCAGGATCACGAGGGTCAGGCGGCGATGGAGCTGGAAGCTCTGGTGGTCGAGGCGAAGCACGGCAGCGGGCTCTTCCGGCTGGCGAACGGTGTCCTCGACTTCGCCCCCCTTCTCGTCGAACTCGCCCGGCCGGGTGTGCGCCCGCGCTGTGTCGCCGAGTTCTTCCACGGCACCCTGATCGACGGCCTCGCCACGCTGGTCGCCACCCACGCCGGCCGCGGCGAGGTGATCGCACTCGGTGGCGGCTGTCTGATGAACCGGGTGCTGGCCGAGGGCCTCGTCGCGGCACTGACGGCGCGCGGCTTCCGCCCGCTTCTCGCCCATGCCGTTCCCGCCAACGACGGCGGTCTGTCGCTCGGCCAGGCGGCGCTCGCCCGCGCTCGCGTCGCCGACGGTCGGCCCTTCACCTCCGCCGAGATCCCCTGAAGAGGAGACGTCCCCCCATGTGTCTCGCCATCCCCGCTCTGGTGAGCGAACTGCTCCCCGACGACATGGCCAAGGTCAGTCTCGACGGCGTCACCAAGGAGATCTCGATCGCCATGGTCGAGGGCGTGAAGCCCGGCGACTACGTCATCATCCACGTCGGCTACGCGCTCTCCAAGATCGACGCCGAAGAGGCGGAGAAGACCTTGGCCCTGCTCGCCGAAGCCGGCGCACTCCAGGGAGCGGCCGAATGAAGTACGTCGACGAATATCGCGACGGCAAACTCGCCCGCGCCATCGCCGAGACCATCCGGGCCGAAGCCGATCCGGCGAAGACCTACCATTTCATGGAGTTCTGCGGCGGCCACACCCATGCGATCTCGCGCTACGGGCTCGAGGACCTGCTGCCCGCCAACGTGCGGATGATCCACGGCCCCGGCTGTCCGGTCTGCGTCCTGCCGATCGGCCGCATCGACGAGGCCCTGGAACTGGCGAAGAACCGACAAGTGACGCTGCTCACCTACGCCGATCTGATGCGGGTGCCCGGCTCCAAGGGTCGCAGCCTCCTCAAGGCCAAGGCCGAGGGCTGCGACATCCGCATGATCTACTCGACCCTCGACGCCATCCGCATCGCCGAGGAGAATCCCGATCGAGAGGTCGTCTTCTTCGCCATCGGCTTCGAGACGACGACCCCGCCGACGGCGCTCGCCATCAAGACCGCCGAGAAGAAGGGGCTCACCAACTTCTCGATCTTCTGCAACCACGTGCTCACCCCCTCGGCGATCCGCGCCATCCTCGAGGCGCCGGCGACCGGCAAGCTGCCGCCGGTGAAGATCCAGGGCTTCATCGGTCCGGCCCACGTCTCGGTGGTGATCGGCTCGAAGCCCTACGAGACCTTCGTCGAGGAATTCGGCCAGCGCATCGTCGTCTCCGGCTTCGAGCCGCTCGACGTCGTGCAGTCGGTGCTGATGCTGGTGCGTCAGGTCAACGAGGGCCGCGCCGCGGTCGAGAACCAGTACATCCGCGCCGTGGTGCCGGACGGCAACGTCGCCGCCCAGAAACTCTGCGACGACGTCTTCGATCTCCGCGACCGCTTCGAATGGCGCGGCCTCGGCTACATCGAGAATTCGGCGCTGAAGCTGCGCGACGAATATGCCCGCTTCGACGCCGAGAAGCGTTTCGCCGTCGAGCGAATCCACGCCTCCGACAACCCGGCCTGCGAATGCGGCGTCATCCTCATCGGCGCCAAGCAGCCGGCCGACTGCAAGCTCTTCGGCACGGTGTGTACCCCCGAGACCCCGATGGGCTCCTGCATGGTGTCGTCGGAAGGCGCCTGCGCCGCCCATTGGACCTACGGCCGCTTCCGCGACAAGGCCAAGAAACAGGACGAACGGAGAAGAGCGTCGTGAACGCACCCGCCGAACCCCGCCTGCGCCACCGCAAGATGGACGTGAAGTCCGGCCGCGTCGACCTCTCCCACGGGTCGGGCGGCCGCGCCATGGCGCAGCTCATCGCCGAGATCTTCCACGACGCCTTCGCCAACGAATATCTCGACCAGGGCAACGATCAGGCGACCTTCCCCGCCCCGGCCGGCCCCGGCGGCCGGATGGTGATGACCACCGACGGATACGTCGTCTCGCCGATCTTCTTCCCCGGCGGCGACATCGGCTCGCTCGCCGTCCACGGCACCATCAACGACGTCGCCATGGGCGGCGCCCGGCCGGTGGCGCTGTCGGCGTCCTTCATCATCGAGGAGGGCTTCCCCCTCGTCGACCTGCAGCGCATCGCCCGCTCGATGGGCGAGGCGGCGCGCGACGCCGGCGTGCCGATCGTCACCGGCGACACCAAGGTGGTCGAACGCGGCAAGGCCGACGGCGTCTTCATCTCCACCGCCGGCATCGGCGTCGTCGCCGACGGCCTGGAACTCGGCGGCCACCTCGCCCGCCCCGGCGACAGGATCATCGTCTCCGGCTCGATCGGCGACCATGGCGTGGCGATCATGTCGAGCCGCGAGAACCTCACCTTCGACACCGCCATCCTCTCCGACAGCGCCGCGCTGCACCGCCTCACCGAGGTGATGATCGCCGCCGGCGGTCCGTCGCTGAAGCTGATGCGCGACCCGACCCGCGGCGGCCTCGCCGCGACGCTGAACGAGGTGGCGAACCAGTCCGGCGTCGGCATCCGCATCGAGGAGGATGCGATCCCGATCAAGGCGGAAGTGGCGGCGGCCTGCGAGTTCCTCGGCCTCGATCCGCTGAACGTCGCCAACGAGGGCAAACTCATCGCCGTGGTCGCGAGGGAAGCCGCGGACGCCATCGTCGCGGCGATGCGCGCCCATCCGCTCGGCAAGGACGCGGCCGTCATCGGCGAGGTGATCGAGGACGATCAGCACTTCGTCCAGATGACCACCGCCTTCGGCGGCGGCCGCATCGTCGACTGGCTCTCCGGCGAGCAATTGCCGCGTATCTGTTGATACCTCCGGTCATCGTCGATGACCGGAGGTATTCCCGGCGCGAATTTCCCGTGTCTCCGACGCAGAAGGGAAATTCGCGCGTCCTCGAAGGGCGGATGCGTCAGCATCTTCGGCCTTCGCCACGAGACACGCCCATGCCCCACGACCCGATCCGCGACGCCCACGCCCACCGACGCCCCGCCTCGAGCCCGGGCAGCGGCGCCACCGTGCTGGTCATCGACGACGAGATCCGCTCGCTCGAGGCGATCCGCCGGGTGCTCGCCGAGGAGTTCGAGGTCATCTCGGTGCGCGGCGCCGAGGAGGCGGCCGAGGTGCTGGCCGGCGAGATGGTGCAGGTGATCCTCTGCGACCAGCGCATGCCCGGCGAGAACGGCGTCGACTTCCTCAAGCGCGTCCGCGATCAGTGGCCCGATCCGGTCCGCATGATCATCTCCGGCTACACCGACTCGGAAGACATCATCGCCGGCGTCAACGAGGCCGGCATCTACCACTACATCACCAAGCCCTGGCACCCGGAGAAGCTCGTCGCCTCGGTGCGCGAGGCCGCCAACCTCTACAAGCTCCAGCGCGAGACCGGCGCCGCCCCGCTCGAGGCCAAGCCGAGCCGAGAGCGCCTGACCCGGGCGGTCGCCGACAAGCGCAAGGCCGAACGCCGCTTCTGGGAATTCGACCGCATCGTCCACCAGCCGACGAGCCCGGTCGCCGGCGTCCTGGCGCTCGCCCGCCGCGCCACCGAATACGACATCTCGGTGCTGATCACCGGCGCCTCGGGGACGGGCAAGGAACTGCTCGCCCGCGCCATCCACCACGGCTCGGGCCGCGCCGAACAGGCCTTCGTCGTCGAGAACTGCGGCGCCCTGCCCGACGAACTCTTGGAGAGCGAACTCTTCGGCTGCAAGAAGGGCGCCTTCACCGGCGCCTATCAGGACCGCATCGGCCTCTTCGAGGTCGCCGACGGCGGCACCATCTTCCTCGACGAGATCGGCGAGACCTCGCCCGCCTTCCAGGTCAAGCTGCTGCGCGTCCTCCAGGAGGGCGAGATCCGCCCGCTCGGCGCCCAGCGCACCCGGAAAGTCGACGTCCGCGTCGTCGCCGCGACCAACCGCGACCTCCTCGCCGACGTCGACGCCGGCCGTTTCCGCCGCGATCTCTGCACCTGCCGGCCCCGTCAGTCTCGAAATCCCC
>CALMYM010000322.1 GCA_937873675.1 uncultured Alphaproteobacteria bacterium
TTCCGCCGTGCGAGACGATCACCATGTCGCCCTCGGTGGTCGCCCACCAACGGGCGACGCGCTCGGCCAACATGACGTAGCTCTCGCCGCGCGGCGGGCAGTAGTGCCACTTGTCGTTCAGGAGCGCGTCTTCCGCCTCGGGGTCGGCGGCTTCGATCTCGGCGTGGGTCATGCCCTCGAAGATGCCGTAGCCGACTTCGCGCAGGTCGCGCTCGGTCTCGTGCGCGCTCACCGGCAGCCCGACGGCGTCGCGGATCCGCTCCATCGTCTCGCGGGCGCGCACCAGCGGGCTCGACACCCAACGCAGGGTCGCAGGGTCACGTCCGATCTCGGCGAGATGAGCGGCGAGCGCCGCTCCATTGGCGTCGGCCTGGGCGCGACCGATGGCGTTGAGCGGAATGTCCTGCGACCCCTGCAGCCGCTTGGCGACGTTCCAATCGGTCAGGCCGTGGCGGATGTGGTAGATCGTGCGGGTCACCGGCCGAACCTCGGGGTGCGGAGCGTCGGGAGGGTCTTAGCCGAGGGAGGGGGCGATCTCAACCGGGGTCGATGTGAGAGCCGGCGAACGTGTCGCCGCATCGCGGGTACTTCCCAACCTCCGCATCACCACCGTCATCGCTGGGCTCGACCCGGCGACCCAGGCGCGTTTCGGAGCGTCGCGAGGTCCATGGGTCCCCGGGTCGAGCCCGGGGATGACGAGGAGGAGAGGTCAAGGAAGAAGCAGGCGCCTCAGGAGAGGGAGCGCTGCGTCGAAGTTTTGATAGGCGGCGAGCGCGGTGATGATCGCCAGAGCCGGCCAACGGAGCGTCCTGCTCGTCAGTGTGATCGTCACTGCCTGACGGCCGCCGCCATCCAACGGCTTTTCGCGCACGTACCGGAACAAGGGGTCCGGATCGGGTGCAAGCGGCAACTTCGGTTTAGAAGGAAGCTTCATCGCGGGCAGACCTCGCCATTAGCGAATCAATGGTCTCAACCCACAAGGGGTAGTAGGGGTGCGACGGATTCAGTTGTAAAGAGTCCGATCTCCCCATACCGCGTTGTCCACAGGTTCCCCAACAGAACTCCGCCTTAAAGTATTGACAGGGCGATGGTCAGGCTGGGAACAGCCGCATATCCCACGCCTTCCCCCGAAACGCCGTCGGGCGCTCCGGTTTCCCGGAGCGCCCGACGAAAACCCTCGTATCGGCCGTCGCCCGATCTCAGTCCTTGACCACCGAGATGTCCGGGGCGTCGACGGCCTTCATGCCGACGACGTGGTAGCCGGCGTCGACGTGGTGGACCTCGCCGGAGACGCCGCGGCCGAGGTCGGAGAGGAGGTAGAGCGCCGAGGAGCCGACCTCTTCGATCGACACCGAGCGCTTCAAGGGCGCGTTGTACTCGTTCCACTTCAGAATGTAGCGGAAGTCGCCGATGCCGGAGGCGGCCAGCGTCTTGATCGGGCCGGCGGAGATGGCGTTGACGCGGATGCCCTTGCCGCCGAGGTCGACGGCGAGATAGCGCACCGACGCCTCGAGGGCCGCCTTGGCGACGCCCATGACGTTGTAGTGCGGCATGACCTTCTCGGCGCCGTAGTAGGTCAGGGTGATCATCGAACCACCGTCGGTCATCAGCTTCTCGGCGCGCTGGGCGACCGCCGTGAAGGAGTAGACCGAGATGTTCATGGTCTTGTCGAAGTTCTCCGCCGTGGTGTCGACGTAGCGGCCGGTCAGCTGGTCCTTGTCGGAGAAGGCGATGGCGTGGACGAGGAAGTCGATCTTGCCCCACACCCGCTCGACTTCGGCGAAGACCGCATCGATGGAGGCGGCATCGGTGACGTCGCAGTGGCCGGCGACGATGCCACCGAGTTCGGCGGCGAGCGGCTCGACGCGCTTCTTCAGCGCATCGCCCTGATAGGTCAGCGCGACTTCCGCCCCCGCCTCGCGCACCGCCTTGGCGATGCCCCAGGCGATCGAGCGATTGTTGGCGACGCCCATCACGAGGCCACGCTTGCCGGCCATCAGGCCCTTGGTGTCGGCCATGGAAACTGCCCTTTTGTCTTCGTTCGAGTTCGGCGGGTTCTATGGCACGGACGCGGGCGCCCCCGCAAGCGGGCGGGGCCGGCGGAAACGGCGAGAAAACGCGCTTTGCTCCGAACGACGGGGTCGCACGCCTGCCGAACCATGGCCACGATCGGCCGGCAGGGTCTTTCGAGGTCCGAATCGGAAGGAGAGAGGATGACGTCGCGCCCCACCATCTCCCGACGCGCCGCGGTGATCGCCGCCGCGTCGTTCGTCTGGCTCGCCGCCGCCGGCGACGGCTTCGCCGCCAACGTGAAGGCGGGGATCAGTTCGCCGTTGCGCGCCGGCCAGCAGCCCGGGTGCCGCTGGGTGCAGGGGGCGGCGAAGACCATCCGCGTCTGCGATTCCCACGGCGTGTGCCGCACCCGCACCGTGCCGGCGCAGCGCATCTGGGCCTGCGGGACGGTGCGGGACTGATCCCGCGCCGCGCGACGCGCCGACCGCCGCATCGCTTCAGAAGAGGTCCATCTGGCCGCCGTCCGCCTTCTTCGGTGGGGCCGGCGGCTTCGGCGGCTTCGGCGTCGGATTCGGCCGGCTGCTGGCGCGCCGATCGGCGGCGGTCGGCAGCGGTGTCGCGGTGAAGAGGTCGGCCGGGGCCGGGACGAGCAACTTCGCCGCCGCCTTCGCATCGACATGGGCGGTGTCGAGCCAATCGGCGAAATGTTCGGGCGGGATCACCGCCGGCATGCGGTCGTGGATCGGCGCCACCACCTCGTTGGCCGGTACGGTGAGGATGGCGGCGGTGTCGACCTCCGAGCCGTCGGCGCCGGCCCAGGTCTCGGTCAAGCCGGCGAAGGCGACGAGGCCGCCGTCGGCGCGAGAAATGAAATACGGCCGTTTCGGCCCCGACCCTTCGGAGCGCCACTCGTAGAAGCCGTCGGCGGGGACGAGACAGCGGCCGTGGCGCATGGCGCCGCGGAACGACGGCTTCTCGGCCGCGGTCTCGGCCCGGGCGTTGATCAGCAGCGAGAAGTCGCGCGGGTCCTTGACCCAGCCGGGCACGAAGCCCCAGCGCACCAGCTCGAAGCGCCGCTCGCCGTGGCGGACGACGACGACGCCGATCGGTTCGGTCGGCCGGATGTCGTCACGCGCCGGGAAGTTCGGCTGGTCGAGGAAGGCGAAGAGGCGACGCCCCTCGTCCGGGGTGGCGGTGAGGGGGAAACGACCGCACATCGGGACCCCTCTCCTTCTCCCCGTCGCCGGCGGAAAACCACCGTAAGCAAATCGTAACCGCCGCCATACTACGCTCGGACGATCGAGTGTGAAATCAGGTGGATGGGTGATGGGGCGGGCGGAACACGATGCGGCACTGACGGACCGTCTGCGGCCCGACGTGCTCGCCGCCGCCAACATCAACCCGGTCACCCGGCTGGCGACGGACTACCTCAACCACTTCAACAACGTGGTGATGCTGCTCGAGCTCGTGCCCGACATGCCGGACATGGCCGAAGAGGTCCTCGGTTGGACCCCGGCGAGCTACGAGGACTACTTCCGAGCCTCCCACTTCCGCGAACGCGACCTCGCCGTCGCCGCCTATCACGCCGCCGATCCGGCGATCCGCCACGAGTTCGACGCGGCGATCACCCATCTCGACTGCGCCATGGCGGAAGCCATGCAACTGGTCGAAACCGCCGACCCGTCCGACCCGGCCGTCGCTTTCCGCATCCGCGACATCCTCGACGGCCGATTGAAGCCGGGGATCGCCGCGGCGAGCGGCATCGTCAACGGCGCGCCGGTGCTGCATTCGCCGATCCACGACCCCGGCGAATCGGAAGCCCAGGCGGCGGTCGACGAACTCTTTCCCTGATCCGCCATGACCGACCCGAGCGACGAGACCGCCGAGCGCGTCCTTCTCGGGGTGAGCGTCTGCATCTTCCGCGCCGACGAGGTGTTGCTGATCGAACGGGGCAAGGCGCCGGGCATCGGCCGTTGGGCCCCGGGCGGCGGCGGCATCGAGGCGGGGGAGGGCGCCGAGGAGCCGGCGCTGCGCGAGGTCGCCGCGGAGGTGGCGGTCGCCATCCGCCTGATCGGGCGGGTCGGAACCCGGGAGATCCGCCCCGACAGCCCGCCGGCCGACGGGCCGCGGCGGATCGTGCTCGAGGTCTTCGCCGCCGACTGGGTGGCGGGCGAGCCGGTGGCCGGCAGCGATGCGGCGGCGGCGCGCTTCGTGCCCCTCGATCGGCTCGCCGATCTGCCGTTGGTGGCGGGGGGGGAGCCGTGGGTTCGCGCGGCGCGACGTCTCTTCCGTGGGGTCGAGCGGGGAACGTCCGCTATCGCTCTCCTCCGGGCGGCCACGAATCCGGCCGCGGACGGCGGACCCGATGAGGCAGAGACGGACGGACCACGGACGAACGGGACGACGCGGGCGAACCTTCGCCGCGCGGCTCGCCGCCGTGGTCGTCGCGGCGATCGTCGTCGCGATGCCGCTCGCCGCGCGCGCCCAGGAGATCGTTCCTTACGACGACAAGCTGGTGCGGCTCGCCGAGATCCTCGGGGCGCTGCATCACCTGCGTCCGCTGTGCGGGGCGAGCGACGAGGCGCAGACCTGGCGCGACCAGATGACGGCGCTGGTGGAGGCCGAACAGCCCTCGCCCGAACGCGCCCGCCGGCTCGTCGAGAGTTTCAACCATTCCTATCGCGGCCTCGCCGCGACCCACCACACCTGCACCGATACCGCACGCACCCTGATCGAGCGCTACACGGTGGAAGGGGCGGCGCTGGCGCAGGAGGTGGTGGTGCGCTGGGGGCGGTCGTAACGCCGGCGAAGTCGTGGCGATTTCGACCGCCGCGTTAACCATCGAACAACGTTCTTTAACGTCTGTTAACATTGTCGCCACCGCGAGGGGGTGCGTGCGGCCCGATCGTGCTATCGATGTGACACGGGACGTCGGGGTCGAAGGGCGACCCCGCACAGGACGCCGAGACCGGAATGCTCGACGAAACGCACCTCCAAGACCTCGACTGGTCGGTCGCCGAAAAGAAGCGCGCCGCTTTCGAGATGATCACCGACGCCATGGCCGACGCCGAGGCGGAGGGGATCGAACGCGACATCGTCGCCCAGGCCGCCCTCTTCGCCGTCTTCACCGATCTGGTTTCGACCTGGGGCGAGGCGGCCGTCGCCGAACTCGCCGAGAAGCTGCCGCAGCGCCTGCTCGCCGGCGAATTCACCATCGACCGCCGGCTGCAGTGAGGCTTCACCGGGTCCTCACACGAAGAGGAGCCGGCCCACCATCGCCACACCGAAGACGACGAGGAGACCGCCGGCCAGGCGGTTGACGCGGAAGAGCGTGTCGTCGGTCATGCGGTCGCGCAGCATCGCCACCACGGCGGAGACGAAGAACCACCAGCCCGCCGCCCCGGCCGCGACGCCGAGGACGAAGAAGCCGGCGCCGAGCCAATCGCCCGGCCGCGGCGCGAGATCGCCGAGCGAGCCGAACAGCGCCAGGAAACCGAGCACCGTCGCCGGATTGGTGATGGTCATGCCGAAGGTGGCGATGGTGGTGGAGACGAGCGAGGCGGGCTCGGGCGTGTTCTCGTCGAGATGGGGATGGGCGTTGGCGATCCTCAGGCCGAAGATCACAAGGAAGAGGCCGCCGATCGCCTGCAGCCAGATCGAATGACCCTCGACGAAGCGCGACACCGCCGTGACGCCGAAGGCGGCGATGGCGGCGAAGAAGGTGTCGGCGGTGGCGGCGCCGAGCCCGTCGGCGAGACCGGAGAAGAAACCGCCACGGAAGGCGCGCTGGACGCACAGGATGTTGACCGGCCCGACGGGCGCGGAGAAGACGATGCCGACGCCGATGCCGGTGATCAGGAGCCAGACGTCGATCACTTCCCCTCCCCGGATCCGGTCGCTCGCTCGGTGCGCGGAAGCCACAGCCGAGGAAAGAGCGGCGACGTGGCCCTTCCATCCGAGCGGTAGGGCGATAACATGCCGGCCGTGCCCGCGGCGGGCGCAAGGAGCCTCGCGATGGCCTTTCTCGCCCCCTCGCTCGACTGTCGTCCCACCCGGACTGCCACCCGGACGGCCACCCCGATGGTTACGCGCCGGGCCCGGTCGCTGGCAAGGGGCGCGGTGGTCGCGCTCGCCTTCGCGCTGACCCTCTCGCCCGTCGGCGCGGCGCCGTCGGACCCGCCGAAGAAGGTCGGCACCGAACGCATCGTCGTCGATCCGAAGCCGACCGGCGGCCCCGCCGCACCGACCCAGGCGGCACCGGCGACGCCCGTCGCCGAAGGCGCGACGGTGGAGATCCACAAGGGCGAAGAGGGCCTGCCGCCGGCGGTCGCCAAGATGCGCCGCCGCCTGCTCGACGCGGCCTATTCCGGCGATCTGCAGAAGATCAAGATGGTCATGCAGTCGAACGAGATGCCGCCGGTGCTGTCGATCCACGAGATCGGCGACCCGGTCGAGTTCCTCAAGTCGCAGTCCGGCGACGGCCAGGGCTTCGAGCTGCTCGCCATCCTCACCGACGTGCTCGAATCGGGTTGGACGCGGATCAAGCCGGGAACGCCGCAGGAGATGTACGTCTGGCCGGCCTTCGTCGCCGTGCCCCCCGACAAGCTGACGCCGGACCAGTTGGTCGAGGTCTACAAGATCGTCACCTCCTCCGACTTCGAGGAGATGAAGGTCGTCGGCAAATACACGTTCTACACCGTCGGCATCGGCCCGGACGGCACCTGGCACTGGTTCAAGCTGGCCGACTGAGGCCCGCGAAGCGGGCGAGACCTCCGCCGAAGGCGCCCCCTTGCCGGGCCGCCCTCTCCTCCCCATGTCCGCCCACGGCCCGCCGAAGCGGCACTCCGCCCATACTCGGGGCGTGACAGCCGGCCTGCGGCGGCCCACGATCGGACGTGACGAGAAGGAGCGCGGAGCGATGACGGGTGGCGTGGTGGTTCGAGCCGATCGCGGCGTGATCGAAGTGGGCGGGCCGGAAGCGGCGCCGTTCCTGCACGGGCTCGTCACCGCGACGGTGAAATCGCTCGGCCCCGGCGAGGCGAGTTTCGGCGCGCTGCTCACCCCGCAGGGCAAGATCCTCTTCGACTTCTTCCTGGTGAAGACCGAGACCGGCTACCTGATCGAGGCGGCCCGCGCCGGAATCGCCGATCTCCTCAAGCGGCTGACCTTCTATCGCCTGCGCGCCGCCGTGACGCTCGCCGACCGCTCGGCCGACTTCGCCGTCGCCTACGCCTTCGGCGACGCCGCCGCGCCGGAGGGTGGCCTCGCCTTAGCCGACCCGCGCCTTCCGGGCCTCGCCACCCATGTGTTGGCGCCGGCCGCCGCGGC
>CALMYM010000323.1 GCA_937873675.1 uncultured Alphaproteobacteria bacterium
TGCGCGCCGTGGGCGTCAAGGGCGACATCGTTCTGGAGCCGATGCGCCGCGACAGCTGCGCCGCGATCGCCGCCGCCGCCCGTCTGGCGCTCGCCCGCGATCCCGAAGCGCTGGTGCTGGTGCTCGCCGCCGATCACGCCATGCCCGACGTCGACGGCTTCCTCCTCCACGTCCGCCGCGGCGCCGCCGCCGCGCGCGCCGGCCGCATCGTCACCTTCGGCATCCACCCGACCCGCGCCGCCACCGGCTACGGCTACATCCGCCCCGGCGAGCCGCTGGCCGAGGAGGGGGTGTCGACCATCGCCGCCTTCGTCGAGAAGCCGGACGAGGCCACCGCCGCGCGCTACGTCGCCGAGGGCTATCTCTGGAACTCCGGCAACTTCCTGTTCCGCGCCCGCGTCTTCCTCGAAGAGCTCGATCGTCTGGCGCCGGAGATCGGCCGCCCGGTGGCCGAAGCCGTCACCCATGCCGCCCGCGATCTCGACTTCCTGCGGCTCGAGGAGGAGGCCTTCTCGATCGCCGTGCCGAAATCGGTCGACTACGCGGTGATGGAGAAGACCGCGCTCGCCGCCGTCGTTCCCTCCGATTTCGCCTGGTCCGACGTCGGCGCCTGGGGCGCCATCTGGGACCTCGCCGCCAAGGACACGTTCGGCAACGCCGCCAAGGGCGACGCCGCCTTCCTCGACGCGTCGAACTGCTACGTCCATTCGCCCGAGCGTCTGACCGCGGTGGTCGGCCTCGACGACGTGGTGGTGGTGACGACCCGCGACGCCGTGTTGGTGGTCGCCCGCGATCAGGCCGAGAAGGTCAAGGGGCTGGTCGCCCGCCTCACCGCCGCCGGCCGCAAGGAGGCGACCGACAACCTCAAGGTCTTCCGCCCCTGGGGCTCCTACGACAGCATCGATCACGGGCCGCGCCATCAGGTGAAGCGCATCACCGTCGATCCCGGCTGCAAACTGTCGCTGCAGAGCCACTTCCACCGCGCCGAGCACTGGGTGGTGGTCTCCGGCACGGCGCGCATCATCGTCGACGACAAGGTGACGATCGCCTCGGAGAACCAGTCGGTCTACATCCCGCTCGGCGCCACGCACCGGCTGGAGAACCCCGGCAAGATCCCGCTCGACCTCATCGAGGTCCAGTCCGGCTCCTACCTCGGCGAGGACGACATCGTCCGCTACGAGGACGCCTACAACCGCAGTTGAGGGTGGGGCACACGTCCCTGCCGGCTCGTGGTGCGCGATGCTTCGAGACGCGGCCTCACGGCCGCTCCTCAGCATGAAGCGCTTGTCGTAATCGAAAAAATTCAGGCGCCTCATGCTGAGGAGCGTTCGGAACGAACGCGTCTCGAAGCATCGCGCACCGTGCTCGCCGACCGGATCATCTCCGGCACCGGACCGTCCTTCGGCGAAACGGCCGTCGCCTCAGTCCTGGAACACCACCGTGCGGTGGCCGTTGAGAATCACCCGGTCGTCGAGGAGATGGGCGAGCGCCCGCGACAGCACGCGGCGTTCGATGTCGCGACCCTTGCGCACCATCGTGTCGGGCGTGTCGCGATGGGAGATGTGCTCGACGTCCTGGGCGATGATCGGCCCCTCGTCGAGATCCGGCGTGACGAAATGGGCGGTGGCGCCGATCATCTTCACGCCGCGCTCGTGCGCCTGATGGTAGGGCTTGGCGCCCTTGAAGCCCGGCAGGAACGAGTGGTGGATGTTGATGCAGCGGCCCGCCAGCGCCGTCGACATCTCGTTCGACAGGATCTGCATGTAGCGGGCGAGGACGACGATCTCGGTGCCGGTCGTCTCGATCAGCTGCAGGATCTTCGCCTCCTGCTCCGCCTTGTTCGACTTGTCGGCCGGCATGTAGTGGAACGTCGTGTCGGTGAACTCGACATGCGCGTAGGTCTGGCGCGGGTGATTGGCGACGACCGCGGTGACGTCCATCGACAATTCGCCGATGCGCTGGCGATAGAGCAGATCGACCAGACAGTGGTCGAATTTCGACACCAGGATCATCACCTTGCGCGGGTTGGAACGGTCGCGGATGCGCCAGTCCATGCCGAAGCGCTCGGCGATCGGCGCGAAGCCCGCCTTCAGCGCCGCCTCGTCGCGACCGTCGACCTCGAACACCACGCGCATGAAGAACAGGTCGGCGAGCGTGTCGTCGTACTGCTCGGCGTCGGAGATGTTGGCGCCCATCTCGAACAGATGCGTCGAGACCGCCGCGACGATGCCGGGCCGGTTGGCGCAGGAGAGGACGAGGGCGAAGGACTTCTCGGACATCGGATACGCGACCTCGGACGGATCGGGAAAGGGTCGAGGCTGCGATAGCCCGTCGTGGCGCGGCTGTCGAGATGCGCCGGCTGCCGAATGGGCGGTCGGGCGCGAGGCCCCTCCCCCCCCCGCCCCGGTTTCCCGCGGATTTCGACGTGACGAGCTCCGCAGCAGGGCGGGGGACGGGGTCGTGCCCCGCACCGCCGGCGGCCAGATGCTCGGCGAGCCCGGCGCGCATGCGCGGGTCCCAGTTCTTGGCGATGTGATCGGCCACCGCCGCTGCCGCGTCGCCGCGCTGGGCGGCGAAGAAACCGGCGATCTGGTTGGCCATGGTCACGAGTTTGGCGCTGTCCATGGGCCTCACTCCGCCGCCGCGATGCGCCGCGACTTCACGGCCTGTGCCGCGTAGTCCTCCTGCCAGCGCGTCGGGCCGTTGGAGGGCATCACCTGCACGGCCGTCACCTTGTATTCGGGGCAGTTGGTCGCCCAGTCCGAGTTCTCGGTGGTGATCACGTTGGCCTGGGTCGTCGGGTGATGGAACGTCGTGTAGACGACCCCCGGCGCCACCCGGTCGGTGAGCGTGACGCGCAGCGTCGTCTCGCCCGCCCGGCTCTGGATGCGCACCCAGTCGCCGTCCCGGATGCCACGGTTCTCGGCATCACTCGGGTGCATCTCCAGCACGTCCTCGGCGTGCCAGGCGACGTTGGCGGTGCGCCGCGTCTGGGCGCCGACGTTGTACTGGGAGAGGATGCGGCCGGTCGTCAGCAGCAGCGGGAAACGCGGTCCCGTCTTCTCGGTGGTCGCGACGTAGTCGGTGATCATGAAGTTGCCGCGCCCGCGCACGAAGCCGTCGATGTGCATGATCGGCGTGCCGTCGGGGGCTTTGGCGTTCACCGGCCACTGCAGCGTCTCGCGCTCCAGCCGCTCGTAGGTGACCCCGGCGAAGGACGGGGTGGAGCGGCCGATCTCGTCCATGATCTCGCTCGGATGGGTGTAGCCCCAGTCGATCCCCATCGCCGCGGCGAGGTCGCGAGTGATCTCCCAATCCGCCTTGCCCGACTTCGGCGACATCACCCGACGAACGCGCTGGATCCGCCGCTCGGCGTTGGTGAAGGTGCCGTCCTTCTCGAGGAACGTGGCACCGGGCAGGAAGACGTGGGCGTAGTTCGCCGTCTCGTTGAGGAACAGGTCCTGGACGACGATGCACTCCATCGCCGCCAGCGCCGCGGCGACATGGGCGGTGTTGGGGTCGGACTGCAGCAGGTCCTCGCCCTGGATGTACATGCCCTTGAAGGTGCCTTCGATCGCCGCGTCGAACATGTTGGGGATGCGCAGCCCCGGTTCGGCGTCGAGCGTCACCCCCCACAGATCCTCGAAGAGGCCGCGCACCGCGTCGTCGGAGACGTGGCGATAGCCCGAGAATTCGTGCGGGAACGAGCCCATGTCGCACGAGCCCTGCACGTTGTTCTGGCCGCGCAACGGGTTCACGCCGACGCCGCGCCGGCCGATGTTGCCGGTCGCCATGGCGAGGTTGGCGATCGCCATCACTACGATGGTGCCCTGGGAATGCTCGGTGACGCCGAGGCCGTAGTAGATCGCGCCGTTGCCGCCCTTCGCATAGAGCCGCGCCGCGCCGCGGATCTCCGCCGCCGGCACGCCCGAGATCTTCTCGACCTCTTCCGGCGAATGCCGCGGATCGGCGACGAACTCCGCCCAGGCGGCGAAGGCGTCGAGATCGCAGCGTTCGCGAATGAAGGCTTCGTTCGTCAGCCCCTCGGTGACGATGACATGGGCGAGCGAGGTCAAGACCGCGACGTTGGTGCCGGGGCGCAGCGCCAGATGATGGGCCGCCCGGATACGGGCGCTCTTCACCAGATCGATGCGCCGCGGGTCGATGACGATCAGCTTCGCCCCTTGCCGCAGCCGCTTCTTCAGCCGCGAGCCGAACACCGGATGGCCGTCGGTCGGGTTGGCGCCGACGACGATGACGACATCGGAGTCCTCGACCGAGTCGAAATCCTGCGTTCCCGCCGAAGTGCCGAAGGCGACCTTGAGCCCATAGCCGGTCGGCGAGTGACAGACGCGGGCGCAGGTGTCGACGTTGTTGTTGCCGAAGCCGGCGCGGATCAGCTTCTGGACGAGGAAGGTCTCTTCGTTGGTGCAGCGCGACGAGGTGATGCCGCCGATCGAACGCTTGCCGTACTGCGCCTGGAGGCGGCGGAACTCCGACGCCGTGTGGGTCAGCGCCTCCTCCCACGACACCTCGCGCCACGGCTCGTCGATCCGCGAGCGGATCATCGGCTTGGTGATGCGATCCTGGTGGTGGGCATAGCCCCAGGCGAAGCGGCCCTTGACGCAGGAATGGCCGCGATTGGCCTCACCCGCCTTGTAGGGCACCATGCGCACCAGTTCCTCGCCGCGCATCTCCGCCTTGAAGGTGCAGCCGACGCCACAGTACGCACACGTGGTGACCACCGAGCGCTCCGGCTGGCCGATGTCGATCAGCGTCTTCTCCGCGAGCGTCGCCGTCGGGCAGGCCTGGACGCAGGCGCCGCACGAGACGCATTCGGATGCGAGGAACGGCTCGTTCATCCCCGGCGACACCCGGCTGTCGAAGCCGCGGCCCGCGATGGTCAGCGCGAAGGTGCCCTGCACCTCGGCGCAGGCCCGCACACAGCGCGAGCAGACGATGCACTTCGACGGATCGTAGGTGAAATAGGGGTTGGACGTGTCCTTCTTCAGATCGAGATGGGTCTCGATCTCCTTTCCGAAGCGGACGTCACGCAGACCCACCTTGCCGGCTTGGGTCTGCAATTCGCAGTTCCCGTTGGCGGCGCAGGTCAGGCAGTCGAGCGGGTGGTCGGAGATGTAGAGCTCCATCACCCCGCGACGCAGCTTCTTCAGCCGCTCCGTCTGGGTGTGGACGACCAGCCCGTCGGCGACCGGCGTGGTGCAGGACGACGGCGTGCCGTTGCGCCCGTCGATCTCGACGATGCACAGCCGGCACGAGCCGAAGGCGTCGACCATGTCGGTGGCGCAGAGTTTCGGGATCTCGGTGCCGATCTCCATCGCGGCGCGCATGATCGAGGTGCCCTCGGGCACCGTCACCGATCGGCCGTCGATGGTCAGCGTCGCCGTCTTGGTGGACTTCGAGGCGGGCGTGCCGTAGTCGGTCTCGTGGACGAGGCTCATGGGTGTGCCCTCACTCGGCGGCGGCGCGGGGCACCGCGCGGCGGAAATCGTCGGGGAAATGGGTGAGGCTCGACATCACCGGATAGGGGATGAACCCGCCCAGCGCACACAGCGAGCCGAACCTCATCGTCTCGCAGAGATCGGTCAGCGTCTCGAAGGTCGTCTCCGAGGCCCGCCCGGCGAGGATCGTCTCGACCAGTTCGCGCCCCCGCACCGTGCCGATCCGGCAGGGCGTGCACTTGCCGCAGCTCTCGACCGCGCCGAACTCGAAGGCGAAGCGCGCCTGTTCGGCCATGTCGACGGTGTCGTCGAAGACGGTGATGCCGCCGTGGCCGATCAGCCCACCGGCCGCGTGGAAGGCCTCGTAGTCGTAAGGAACGTCGAACAGCGACGGCGGGAAATAGGCGCCGAGCGGTCCGCCGCACTGCACCGCCTTGACCGGTCGCCCGCTCGCGGTACCGCCGCCGATCTTTTCGACGATGTCGCCGAGTGTCGGACCGAACGCCGTCTCGTAGAGGCCGCCGTTCCTGACGTTGCCGGCGATCTGGATCGGCATGGTGCCGCGCGACCGCCCCATGCCGAAATCGGCATAGGTCTTCGCGCCCTCGGCGAGGATGAAGGGCACGGTGGCGAGCGACAGCAGGTTGTTGACCACCGTCGGCCTGCCGAAGAGCCCGGCGATCGCCGGCAGCGGCGGCTTGGCCCGCACGATGCCGCGCTTGCCCTCGAGGCTCTCCATCAGCGCCGTCTCTTCGCCGCAGACATAGGCGCCGGCGCCGACGCGCAGTTCCAGCTCGAAGGCGAAGCCCGAGCCCTCGACGTTCGCCCCCAGATGCCCGGCGGCGCGGGCGAGTTCGATCGCCCGAGCGAAGGTGGCGTTGGCGTGAGGGTATTCCGAGCGCGAATAGACGTAGCCCTTGGTGGCGCCCACCGCGAAGCCGGCGATGATCATGCCTTCGATCAGGGCGAAGGGGTCGCCTTCGAGGATCATGCGGTCGGCGAAGGTGCCGCTGTCGCCCTCGTCGGCGTTGCAGATGACGTATTTCTGCGCCGCCGTCGTCGCCGCCACCGTCTTCCACTTGACCCCGGTCGGAAAGCCGGCGCCGCCGCGCCCGCGCAGGCCCGAGGCGATCATCTCGTCGACCGTGGCGGAAGCCCCCAGCACGATCGCCCGTGCGAGCCCCTTCCAGCCGCCGTGCGCCGCGTAGTCGGCGAGCGACAGCGGATCGACGACGCCACAGCGGGCGAAGGTCAGACGCGTCTGGCCGGCGAACCACGGATGCTCGTCGGTCTTTCCGATGCGGGACGGGTGATCTCCGCCCGCGAGGAAATCGGCGTCGAACAGCGAGGCGACGTCAGCCGCGCGGATCTCGCGATAGCCGATGCGGCCGGCCGCCGTCTCGACCTCGACGAGCGGCTCCAGGAAGAAGGCGCCGCGCGATCCGGTGCGCACGATCTCGATCGTGAGACCGCGCTTCGCCGCTTCCCGCCCGATCGTCTCGGCGACGCGGTTCGCTCCGGCGGCGATCGCCGCCACGTCCTTGGGAACGAAGATCCGGCTCATCGCGCCACCTCCTCGACGATCTCGCGGACCGCGTCGGCGTCCAACCGTGCGACCGGTTCACCGTCGACGAGCGCCGCCGGTCCGGTGGCGCAGAGGCCGAGGCAATAGACCGGCTCCAGCGTCACCCGCCCGTCGGCCGAGGTGCCGTGCCAGTCGAGCCCGAGCAGCCGGCGGAACGCCGCCTCGACGTCGCGCCCGCCGCGCGCCTGACAAGCCTCGGCGCGGCAAACCTTGATGACGTGCCGCCCGGCGGGAGCCCGGCGGAAGTCGTGGTAGAAGGTGACGACGCCGTGCATCTCGGCGCGCGAGACGTTCAATCGCTCGGCGACCAGCGGCACCGCCGCTTCGGGCACGCAGCCGAATTCGTCCTTCAGCGCATGCAGGATCGGCAGCGCCGGCCCCTCCAGTGCGAGATGGGCGTCGATGATGTCCCGCGCGCGGTCCGCGTCCCAGGGAGTGGGTCGATGCATGGCCGAAAACCCGAATTCGTCTCGTTCAAATCGGTTCGATAGGTCGCTCAACGACGATCGATTTTCAATATCGAAAATCCGTCGCGTGATAGAAAATGGCTATCGTCGGGACCGGCTCGCCGGCGCCTCGGGAAATCCCTCCTTCTCGCAGGACCTTCGCGTGATCGTGGAGAGGTGCGGGACGTCGTCCGTGCTCGATCCTTCGAGACGCACCTTCGGCGCTCCTCAGGATGAGGCGCTGGAAACTTCCTCTCAAAAGCAAACGCTTCATGCTGAGGAAGCGTCCGACGGACGCCGTCTCGAAGCATCGCGCACGGCCTCGAAACCGGCACGAACGAAATACGTCGAATGTCCCGCGAGGGGGCAGGGAGGCGGCCCGGCCGGACCCCGGCTCAAGCGATGTCGGTGAGCGTCGGCGCCAGCCGCCGCGCCTCGGCGATCAACGCGCGGATCAGCGGCGGTTCGAGGTCGCGCGCCGTGGTGACCAGACCGATGGTGTGGCCGATCTCCGGCTCGACGATCGGCACGGCGACGATGCCGGCGGAGGCGAGCCCGAGCGCCTCGGCGAGGATGCGCGGCATCACCGAACACCAGCGCCCGGTCCGCACATGTGCGGCGAGAACCATGATCGAGTTCGATTCGAGCTTCGCCTCCGGCGTCACCCCGGCATCGGCGAAGGCGTGATCGATGATCCGGCGGTTCTGCATGTCGGGGGTCAGGAGACACAGCGGGATCGAGGCGAGATCCTTCCAGGTGACCGTCCGCCGCGTTCCGAAGGGCCGGTCCGCCGAGGTGACGAGATGATAGCGCTCCCGATAGAGCGGTGTCGTGGTGACGCGGCCGAGCGGGTCGTTGTCGAGATAGGTCAGGCAGGCATCGGTCTCGAGGTTCTCCAGATCGCGCAGCGCTTCGGTCGAATTGCGCGAGAACACCGACAGCTGCACCTGCGGCCAGCGTTCGGAGAAGGCGGTGGTGAGCCTCGACACCATCGGCAGGGCGGTCGGGATGACCGCGATCCGCAAGTGGCCGGTCAGCCCCTTCTTCATCGTGTCGAGATCGGCCCGCATGGCGCGCGCGTCGCCGACGATCCGCCGCGCCCAGTCGAGGGTGCGTTCGCCCTCCGCGGTGAAGCCGATGAAGCGCGAACCGCGATCGACCAGCGGCGCGCCGACGATGTCCTCGAGCTGGCGGATCGCCGCCGAGAAGGCCGGCTGCGAAATGCCGCAGGCCTGCGCCGCCCGGCCGAAATGCTTCTCGCGGGCGAGCG
>CALMYM010000324.1 GCA_937873675.1 uncultured Alphaproteobacteria bacterium
AGCCGGTCATCCAGCTGCCCGCCTCGTTCCATTCGGACGAACAGTCCGGCCGCCTCATCGCGGTGATGCTGCGCGGCACCGATCACCTGTTCTCGCTGCTGCTCTCGGTCTTCCGCGAGCACCTCACCGGCATCGTCATGCTCCTCACCCTGGTGCCGGTGGCGATCTGGATGAACTGGCGCATGGGTCTGCTGCTCTTCGGCCTGATGGTGATCTACACCTCGCTGTCGGTGGTGGTGGTGCGCAAGACCCGCTTCGGCCAGGAGCGCGCCGAGACCTTTCACTCCGAACTCTCCGGCCGCGTCGTCGACGTCATCGGCAACGTCTCGGTGGTGCAGTCCTTCACCCGCCTGCAGGAAGAGGCGAGGGCGCTGCAGGGCATCATGGGCAACCTGATCGCCGCGCAGTTCCCGGTGCTGAACTGGTGGGCGCTCGCCTCGATCCTGACCAAGGCGGCGGCGACCATCACCATCGTCTCGCTCTTCGCGCTCGGCACCTCGCTCCACGCCAAGGGTGAGATCACCGTCGGCGAGATCGTTTCCTACGTCGGCTTCGCCACCATGCTGATCGGCCGGCTCGACCAGCTCACCCACTTCCTGTCGAGCCTCGTCTTCGACGCCGCCGGCATGCGCCAGTTCTTCGCCGTGCTCGACCAGACCTCGACACTCGTCGAAAAGCCGAACGCCCCGGCCCTGAAGGTCGAGGGCGGTCGCGTCGTCTTCGACACCGTGAGCTTCACCTACCCGAACTCGAACTCGGGCATCTTCGACGTCTCCTTCGTCGCCGAGCCCGGCGAGACGGTGGCGATCGTCGGCCCGACCGGTTCGGGCAAGTCGACGGCGCTGGCGCTCTTGCAGCGGGCCCGCGATCCCGACGCCGGCCGTGTCACCGTCGACGGCCAGGACCTGCGTGACGTGACGATCGACAGTATCCGCCGGTCGATCGGCGTCGTCTTCCAGGACCCCGGTCTCTTCGATCGCTCGATCGCCGAGAACCTGCGCATCGGCAAGCCCGACGCCACCGACGACGAGATCCGCCACGCCGCCCGTCTGGCGGAAGCCGACGGCTTCATCGAGAACAAATCCGGCGGCTACGACACCCGTGCCGGCGAGCGCGGCCGCGGCCTCTCGGGCGGCGAGCGTCAGCGCCTCGCCATCGCCCGCGCGGTGCTGAAGAACGCCCCGATCCTCATCCTCGACGAGGCGACCTCGGCGCTCGACAACGAGACCGACCTGAAGATCAAGCGGGCGCTCGACAAGCTGGCCCGCGCCCGCCCCCCCTTCTTCACCGCCCCCCGCCTCTCCACCGTCCGCTCCGCCGACAAGATCCTCTACATGGAAGCCGGGCGCATCCTCGAGGTCGGCAAGTTCGACGAGTTGGTCGCCAAGCGCGGCCGCTTCGCCGATCTGGTCGAGGCGGGCGAACTGAAGGACGAGGAAGAGGAAGAAGCGGCAGGGTCGCCGGGGTGAGGGCGCGGCGGGTTTTCGGCGGGATTCGAACCGTGACACGGTGAGCGGAGGAACGCCTCGGAACTCGACCTTTTCCCTTGGCCGTCATCCCCGGCGAGCGAAGCGAGGGAAGGGGATCCATTCGCCGCGCAACTCGCTGAAAAGTCGATGGATCCCCTTCCCCTCCGCTTCGCTTCGGCCGGGGATGACGGTAGAGTTCGCGGCAGCGGAATCGATCCATGCGAATCCCGATCGCGTGCAGCCGAGCGCCCGTGAAGCCCGATCGCTCAAATTCGAACGATCCTCCGAACCGGATCTTCGCATCCCTCTGCTAGTGACGACGAACCTCGGCCGCGTGTGCCCACGCGGTTTCCGTCGATCTCGAGCAACGGGTCTCGTATGGCTTCGGTTTCCTCCGCTTCGTCCTCGCCCTTCGGCGCCGCCGATGACGTCCTCGCCGGCGCTTTCGTCGCCACCACCTCGGACCGCACCGACTGGCGCCCCGCGCCGATCACCCCGGCGTGGATCCGCGACGGCCGGCCGCTCGCCCGCTTCGTGCCGCTCGCCCGCGGCCGCGACGATCTCGGCTCGACGACGCTGTGGGACTGCACCGACGGCACCTTCGACTGGACCTTCGTCTGGGACGAGACCGTCCACATCCTCGAGGGCGCCGTCACCGTGACCCTGCCCTCCGGTGAGGTCCACCGCCTGACCGCCGGCTCCGTCGCTTTCTTCCCGGCCGGCTCCACGGCGGTGTGGAAGGTCGAGGGCTACGTCCGCAAGCTCGCCGTCTGCCGCCGTGCCTATCCCGGCCCGCTCGCCCGTGCCGTCGCGCTCGCCCGTCGCCTCAAGCACGGCCTCGCCGCGGTGAGGGCCGGCACCTCCGACTGGTTGGCACCCGTCTCGGTCGCCGCGCGCCTGCGCCTCGGCGCCACCGCGGCGCTCGGCCTGTGGATCGGCCTCGACCTCGTCCTCGACATCGTCTGACCGGCCACGCGCCACGTGCCGTACGCCGAGCGCCGGAGCGATCCGGCGGGTCGCGCGCGCTCGCTCACGCGCCCACCTTCACCCTTTCCGACCTTCGTCGATGTGTTCGCCTTGACAGCGCGAATGCGCGTCCCTATCTCGGCGACAGTCCTCTGGCACTCGTCTCGGATGAGTGCCAACAGGCACGTTTTCCCGGCGCTCGCGCTTCCGTCCGCTCTCCGTGAGAGAGGCGGGGGGACGTGAGGGCCGCATCAACCCGCCCACGAGAGGAAATTCTCCCATGGCCACTTCCTTCCGTCCGCTGCACGACCGCGTCGTCGTCGAGCGCATCGAAGCCGAGCAGAAGACCGCCGGCGGCATCATCATCCCCGATACCGCCAAGGAAAAGCCCCAGGAGGGCAAGGTCCTGGCCGTCGGCCCGGGCGCCCGTGACGACGCCGGCAAGCTCGTTCCCCTCGACGTCAAGGTCGGCGACCGCGTGCTCTTCGGCAAGTGGTCCGGCACCGAGGTGAAGATCGACGGCAAGGATCTCCTGATCATGAAGGAGAGCGACATCATGGGCATCGTCGGCTGAGCCGAGAGACCCCGAGGCGACGGACATGCCCGGCACCCCAGGTAACCCGATCATCACGCAAGAGTGGCAGATCGCGCTGGTCCTGATCGCCGGCTTCGCCGTCGCCTACCTGCTTCATCGTATTGCCCGTCGCATGGCCGCGAAGGAACGCTCGAGCCGCCGCGACGACCGAGGAGAAGATTGAAATGGCTGCCAAGGACGTGAAGTTCTCCGCCGATGCCCGCGAGCGCATGCTGCGCGGCGTCGACATCCTCGCCAACGCCGTCAAGGTGACGCTCGGCCCCAAGGGCCGCAACGTCGTCATCGACAAGTCGTTCGGCGCCCCGCGCATCACCAAGGACGGCGTCACCGTCGCCAAGGAGATCGAGCTCGAGGACAAGTTCGAGAACATGGGCGCCCAGATGGTGCGCGAAGTGGCCTCGAAGACCGCCGACCTCGCCGGTGACGGCACCACCACCGCCACCGTGCTCGCTCAGGCGATCGTCCGCGAAGGCGCCAAGGCCGTCGCCGCCGGCATGAACCCGATGGATCTGAAGCGCGGCATCGACATCGCCGCCGCCGCCGCGGTCAAGGACCTCGAGGGCCGCTCCAAGAAGATCAAGACCTCGGGCGAAGTCGCTCAGGTCGGCACCATCTCGGCGAACGGCGAGAAGGCCATCGGCGAGATGATCGCCGAGGCGATGCAGAAGGTCGGCAACGAGGGCGTGATCACGGTCGAGGAGGCCAAGAGCCTCGAGACCGAGCTCGACGTCGTCGAGGGCATGCAGTTCGACCGCGGCTACCTGTCGCCCTAC
>CALMYM010000325.1 GCA_937873675.1 uncultured Alphaproteobacteria bacterium
CGGTCCGCGCGACGACTTCGGCTGGAACCAGGCGCATGCGGTGGCGGCGGTGGAGCTGAAGAAGGTTCCGGGCGTCACCGTGGTCGAAGAGGAGAACGTGCCGGAGACGGTGGCGGTCCAGAAGACCATGGAATCGATGATCAAGCTCGACGGCGCCAAGCTGATCTTCGCCACCTCCTTCGGCTACTTCGATCCGCACATGGTCGAGATGGCCAAGAAGTTCCCCGACGTCGAGTTCCGCCACGCCATCGGCCTGTGGAGCAAGGACAAGCACCCTGGCAACGCCGGGTCCTACTACGCCTATCTGCATCAGGCGCACTACGTCGACGGCATCGCCGCCGGCCTGTCGTCGAAGACCGGCAAGCTCGGCTTCATCGCCGCCAAGCCGATCTCGTCGGTGCTGCAGAACATCAACGCCTTCACCATGGGCGCCAAGAAGGTGAACCCGAAGGCGACCGTCCAGGTGATCTTCACCGGCGACTGGGCCCTCCCCGTCCGCGAAGCGGAAGCGGCGAACGCGCTGGCCGACGCCGGCTGCGACGTGCTGACCTGCCACGTCGACAGCCCCAAGGTCGTGGTGGAGACCGCCGAGAAGCGCGGCATCATGTGCTGCGGCCACAACGCCAGCCAGGCGTCGCTCGCCCCCAAGGGCTTCATCACCGGCGCCGAATACAAGTGGGCCACCATCTACAAGAACTTCGCCGGCCTCCTCACCAAGGGTGAGAAGCTGCCGAACTTCGAGCGTGGCGGTTACGACAAGGACTACGTCCAGAACACCGCTTTCGGCGCCGGGGCGACCGAGGCGGCCCGTAACGCCGCCACCGCGGCGATCGCCGATCTCAAGGCCAACAAGCCCTATGTGAGCGGCGAGCTGAAGGACAACAAGGGCAACGTCGTCGTCCCCGCGGGCAAGGTCATCGACAACTACGACGTCTTCCTGGAGACGACCAACTACCTCGTCGACGGCGTCATCGGCTCGATCACCTGATCGGGACAGGGGGGCGCGGCTGGTCCGGGCCGCCGTCGCGGCGGGAAGCGACCAGCGGCGTTCCGTCCACGACGGCCGGAGCGTTCCGGTCGTGGGTCGCCACGAACGTCCCCTTCTCCCCTTGCGGGAGAAGGTGGCCGAAGGCCGGATGAGGGGTCTGGGCCTCTCCGCCGGCTGCGGCGTTCGCCGCACCACCCGGTTGACGCTTCGCGGCGCCCCCTCATCCGCCCCTCCGGGGCACCTTCTCCCGCGAGGGGAGAAGGGAGGGGGCCGACGCGACGCCGAGGATCGCGAGACCCTACGCCGGGCCTCGCGACCGCATCGCCGGACCGCGCCGCCGGTTCGAACCTCCGTCGTCGGGAGATCCGCCCTTGACCGCAGCCGCCGACGTCTCGAACGCTCCGCCCGCCGATCCTTCGGCTCGCCGCCGGATGATCCTCGCCACCGTCGAGGCGATCCTGGTGCCGGTCGGCGCGGTCGCCGTCGCGGTCGGGCTGTTCTCTATCTTCCTCCTCGGCCTCGGCAAGTCGCCGCAGACGTTCTTCGAACTCCTGTGGCGCGGCGGCTTCGGCACCGCCTTCTCCTGGCAGAACACGCTCACCCGCACCGCGCCGCTGATCTTCACCGCGCTCGCCGTGGCGCTGCCGGCGCGTCTCGGGCTGATGATCATCGGCGGCGAGGGGGCGCTGGTGATCGGCGGCTTCGCCGCGGCGGTCGCCGCCCTGCCCTTCCTCGGCGCGGCGCCGGCCTGGGTGATCCTGCCGATCATGTTCGTCGCGGCTGCCGCCGCCGGAGCCGCCTGGATCGGCTTCGTCGGCGCGCTGCGCCACGCCCGTCACGTCAACGAGACGATCTCGTCGCTCCTGATGTTCTACATCGCGGTGGCGATCCTCAATTTCTTCGTCGAGGGGATGCTGCGGTCGCCCGCCGACCCCAACAAGCCGTCGACCACGCCGATCGGTTCGGAGAACATGATCGGCGTCATTCCCGGGCTCGAGGTCCACTGGGGCCTCGCCTTCGGCGTCGTGCTGGCGATCGCCGCCCACGTGCTGATGACCCGCACCACCTTCGGCTTCGCCGCCCGGGTCACCGGCGGCAACGTCCGCGCCGCCCGCGCTCAAGGGCTGCCGGTCGGCAAGCTGATGGTCGCGGCCTGCGCGCTCGCCGGGGCCTCGGCCGGTATCGCCGGCTTCTTCGAGGTCGCCGCCATCCTCGGCAAGGCCAACGCCTCGCTGGGCGGGTCCCGCGGTCTTCTCCGAGTCCGCCCCCCTCCTCGCCAGGCCAAACCCCCCGTGGGCCCCGGACTACGCCTTCCCGGGCCCCCTCTCCCCTTCCCCCGCCCGCCACAATCCGATCGCCATCCCGCCGGTCGCCGTCCTCTTCGGCGGGCTCGCGGCGGCCGGCGGCCTGATCCAGCGCCGCATGGGGCTGCCGGATGCGACGGTGCAGGTGCTGCAGGGGCTGATCTTCCTCACCATCCTCCTCTCCGAGACGGCTTATGGCCGGATCCCGTTCCTCAAGCCGGAGGGCCGTCGATGAGCGATGCACTGACCACCGTCGCGGTGGCGATGTTCGCGGGCGCGGTACGCGTCTCCACGCCGTTCCTGTTCGTCAGCCTCGGGGAGACGCTGACCGAGAAGTCCGGCCGCATCAATCTCGGGCTCGAGGGCACGCTCGTCTTCGGCGCGATGAGCGCCTATGCCGTCTCCTATCTCTCCGGCAATCCGTGGGTCGGCGTCCTCGCCGCGGGCCTCGCGGGCTCGGTCTTCGGCATGGCGCACGGCTTCTTCTGCCGGCTGCCCAAGGTCTCCGACATCGCCATCGGCATCGCCCTGATGCTGTTCGGCACCGGCCTCGCCTTCTTCTTCGGCAAAGGCTTCATCCAGCCGACGGCGCCGCGCCTCCAGGCGATCGACTTCGGCTTCCTCGTCTCCGACCCGCAGCTGAAGGTGGCTCTCCAGATCAACCCGCTGTTCTTCATCGGGCTGGCGCTGGCCGTCGTCATGTGGTGGGCGCTCGCCAACACCCGCTTCGGGCTGATCGTGCGGATGACGGGCGACAGCGCCGCCCCCGCGAAGGCGATGGGCGTCTCGGTCGATCTCGTGCGCTTCGTGGCGACGACCATCGGCGGCTTCCTCGCCGGGGTCGGCGGGGCCTTCCTGTCGCTCTACTACCCCGGCTCGTGGAACGAGGGTCTGTCCTCCGGCCAGGGTCTGATGGCGGTGGCGCTGGTCATCTTCGCGCGCTGGAACCCGCTGATGTGCGTCGCCGCGGCGCTCCTGTTCGGCGCCGCCGGGGCGCTCGGGCCGGCGCTGCAATCGGTCGGCATCTCCCAGGGCTACCCCTTCTTCAATGCCGCTCCGCACATCCTGACGCTCGCCATCCTGATCGCCTCGTCGTCGTCGAAGCGGTCGCTCAAGGGTGCGCCGGGCGAACTGTCGATCACCAAGTGAGGATCCCGCCCATGCCGACGCTCCCCGCCGATCCCTATCCCTGGCCCTTCGACGGCGACCTCCGTCCCGACAACACCGCGCTGATCGTCATCGACATGCAGACCGACTTCTGCGGCAAGGGCGGCTACGTCGACACGATGGGCTACGACCTGAGCCTCACCCGGGCGCCGATCGAGCCGATCGCCGCGGTGCTGGCGAAGTTCCGCGCCAAGGGCTTCCACGTCATCCACACCCGCGAGGGCCATCGCCCCGATCTCTCCGACCTTCCCGCCAACAAGCGCTGGCGCTCGCAACGCATAGGCGCCGGCATCGGCGATCCCGGCCCCTGCGGCATGATCCTGGTGCGCGGCGAACCGGGCTGGGAGATCATCCCGGAACTGGCGCCGCTGCCGGGCGAGCCGATCATCGACAAGCCCGGCAAGGGTTCGTTCTGCGCCACCGACCTCGAGCTGATCCTCCGCCTCCAGGGCATCCGCAACATCGTGCTGACCGGCATCACCACCGACGTCTGCGTCCACACCACGATGCGCGAGGCCAACGACCGCGGCTTCGAGTGCCTGCTGCTCGAGGACTGCTGCGGC
The DNA here is from genome assembly GCA_937873675.1 of uncultured Alphaproteobacteria bacterium. Classification (GTDB taxonomy): domain Bacteria; phylum Pseudomonadota; class Alphaproteobacteria; order Rhizobiales; family Ancalomicrobiaceae; genus CALBKH01. The sequence goes on from CALMYM010000325.1 coordinate 4,023, forward strand.
GCCACCAAGTACGAGAACCATCTCGCGGCGATCGACATGATCAAGATGCAGGGCGGCGTCTTCGGCGCGGTGGCGACTTCGAAGCAACTCCTGGAGGCGATCGCATGAGCGAAGCGGGGGGCCACGCGATCGGCGTCGAGACCGTCGGCATGACCAAGATCTTCGGGTCGCTCGTCGCGCTCGAGGACGTGTCGATCCGGGTGCGGCCGGGGACGCTGCATGCGCTTCTCGGCGAGAACGGCGCCGGCAAGTCGACGCTGGTCAAGTGCATGATGGGTTTCTACCAGCCGACGCGCGGCGAGATGCTGGTCGACGGGTTCGAGGCGGCGATCCGCAACCCGCGCGAGGCGTCGGACGCCAAGCTCGGCATGGTCTACCAGCACTTCACCCTGGTGCCGTCGCTGACCGCGGCCGAGAACCTCGTCGTGTCGCGGCCCGATTGCCCGGCGATCGTCGACTGGAAGCGCGAGATCGCGGCGCTGGAGGAGTTCATGGCGCGGATGCCGTTCCGCGTGCCGCTGACCACGCCGGTCGACAACCTCTCGGCCGGCGAGAAGCAGAAGCTGGAGATCCTCAAGCAGCTCTATCTCGATCGCCGCTTCGTCGTCCTCGACGAACCGACCTCGGTGCTCACCCCCGACGAGGCCGACGAGATGCTCGGCCTGCTCAAGGGCATGACGACCCGCGGCGAACTCACCATCCTGATGATCACCCACAAGTTCCGCGAAGTGACCGCCTATGCCGACGAGGTCTCGATCCTCAGGCGCGGCCGCTACGTCGGCGGCGGTCTCGTCGGCGAGATGACCACCGACGACATGGCGCGGCTGATGATCGGCGACACCGAGATCCGCGAGCGCGCCGCCCGCCTCGAGCACGGCCCCTCCCCCGTGGTGCTCGATCTCTCCGCCGTCTACGCCAGCGACGACGACGGCCTGCCGGCCGTCACCTCGGTCGACCTCAAGGTCCATGCCGGCGAGATCGTCGGCATCGCCGGAGTGTCGGGCAACGGCCAGTCGGAGCTCGTCGAGGTGCTCTCCGGCCAGCGCGATCTCGACGACGGCCGCATCCTCGTCCACGGCCAGGGCTTCGAGCCGGTGCGCGACCAGATGGACAAGCTCAAGGTCTTCTCCCTGCAGGAGGAGCCGCTGCGGAATTCCGCCGTGCCGCGCATGACGGTCGCCGAGAACATCGCGCTCCGCACCTTCGACAAGCCGCCGATCACCTCGCTCGGCTGGTGGCTGTCGCCGGGGCCGATGCGGGCCAAGGCGCGCGAGTTGATCGACCGCTACCGGGTCAAGACGCCGTCGACCGAGGAGCCGATGGAGAACCTCTCCGGCGGCAACGTCCAACGCGCCGTGCTCGCCCGCGAGCTTTCCGGCGACGTCGACGTGCTGATCGTCGCCAACCCGTGTTTCGGCCTCGACTTCGCGTCGGTCTCGGAGATCCGCACCCAGATCCTCGAGCAGCGGAACCGCGGCGCGGCGGTGCTTCTCGTCTCGGAGGACCTCGACGAGATCCTCGAACTCGCCGACCGGGTCGCCGTCATGTCGGGCGGCCGCATCACGCTGCAGGCGCCGATCGGCGCGACCGACCGCACCGCGATCGGCCACGCCATGGCGGGAGGCCACTGATGATCACCGTCGAGGCCCGCCCCTTCGCCTATACGTTCCCGCCGGAGAAGACGGCGCTGATCGTCATCGACATGCAGCGCGACTTCGTCGAGCCCGGCGGCTTCGGCGAGACGCTCGGCAACGACGTCTCTCGGCTCACCGCGATCGTGCCGACGGTGGCCAAGCTGATCGGCCTCGCCCGCACCGAGGGCTGGACCATCGTCCACACCCGCGAGAGCCACGACGCGACGCTGTGCGACTGCCCCGAGGCGAAGCGGACGCGCGGCGCCCCCTCCTTGCGCATCGGTGACGAAGGGCCGATGGGGCGGATTCTGGTGCGCGGCGAACCGGGCAACGCCATCGTCGCCGAACTCGCGCCGCGCCCGGGCGAGATCGAGATCGACAAGCCGGGCAAGGGCGCCTTCTACGCCACGGCGCTCGGCGATGTGCTCCGGCTCCGCGGCATCACCCACCTGATCTTCGCCGGGGTGACCACCGAGGTCTGCGTCCAGACCACCATGCGCGAGGCCAACGATCGCGGTTACGACGGACTGCTGATCACCGACGCGACCGAGAGTTACTTCCCCGAGTTCAAGGCGGCGGCGATCGAGATGATCGTGGCGCAGGGCGGCATCGTCGGCTGGGCGGCGCCCTTCGCGGCGCTCGATGCGGCCGTCGCCGCGGCGAAGGGGGCGTGACCATGGAGGTGAACATCCCCGAGGTGCTGGCGGAGGTCACCGCCGTCTTCGAGGCCTACGAGGCCGCCTTCGTCGCCAACGACGCGGCCGAACTCGGACGCATGTTCTGGCAGGACGCGCGCGTCGTGCGCTACGGCATCGCCGAAATGCAACACGGCCCCGAAGAACTCGCCGCCTTCCGCGCCGCCTACCCGCCCTTCGATCTCGCGCGCGATCTCGACCGTACGGTGATCACCACCTTCGGCCGCGACGCCGCCACCGCGGCGACCCTTTTTCGCCGCGCCTCGGCGCCGGGGAAGGTCGGTCGCCAGATGCAGACCTGGGCGCGGTTTCCCGACGGCTGGAAGGTCGTCGCCGCCCACGTCTCGATCGTCGACGAATGACCCCGGGGAGTTGACCGCATGGCGGACGGAATCGAACGTTGGAAGGGCCGCAACGAGACCAAGGACGCGCTGCGCCGCTCGGTGTGGGGGGCGCTGGAGGCCTCCGGCGCAGGGGTCGACGACCCGTGGAGCCGGATCCCCAACTACCTCGGCGCCGAAGCCGCGGCGCGCCAACTGACGACGCTGCCGGCGTGGAAGAACGCCGACATCGTCAAGTCGAACCCCGATCCGGCGCAGATCCCGATCCGCCGCATGGCCCTGGAAGCGGGCAAGCTGCTCTACGCGCCGGTTCCCGAACTGGTGAAGCCCTTCCCCTTCGTCGAACTCGACCCGGACGATCTCGCCCGTCGCGGCATCGCGTTTTCCGACGCGGCGCGGTCCGAGGTCTTCGTCGAGGTCGGCCGGCCGGTCGAGTTCCGCGAGATGAAACCGATGGATTTCATCATCGTCGGCTGCGTGGCGGTGACCCGGGCCGGCGGGCGCACCGGCAAGGGCGGCGGCTTCGCCGATCTCGAACTCGGCATCTTCCGCGAACTCGGCCTCGTCCCCGCCCGCGCGCCGATCGTCACCACGGTGCACGACCTCCAGGTGGTCGACGACGACCGCATCGTCATGCTCGGCCATGATCAGCCGCTCGACTGGATCGCCACGCCGACCGAACTGATCGAGACCCGCACCGCGTTTTCCGATCCGACCGGCGTCGCCTGGGATCTCGTCCAACCCGACCAATACGCCGGCATCCCCTTCCTCGCCGAACTGCGCCGCGACCTCGAAAGCCGCGAGCGCCGCCGCTGATTCCCCGCCCTCTCCTCGTCAGGCCCACACCCATGACCCTGCCCGCCGTCCTCGATCTCACCACCCTCTCCGAGGGATACCGTACCGGCGCGTTCACGCCGCTCGACGTGATCGAGGAGGTGATCGCCCGCATCGACGCGGGGGCGGATCCGGCGGTGTGGATCTCCTGCGTCCCGGACGACGCGCTGCGCGCCGCCGCTCGCGCTCTCGGGCCGACGCCGGACCCGACGAAGCCGCTGTGGGGCATTCCCTGCGCCATCAAGGACAACATCGACGTCGCCGGCCTGCCGACGACCGCCGCCTGCCCCGCCTTCGCCTACGAGCCGACCGAGGACGCCGAGGTGGTGGCCAAGCTGAAGGCGGCCGGGGCGATCGTCGTCGGCAAAACCAACCTCGATCAGTTCGCCACCGGGCTCAACGGCACCCGCTCGCCTCACGGCGCGCCGCGTTCGGTGTTCGATCCGGCCTACATCTCCGGCGGTTCGTCGTCGGGATCGGTTTCCTCCCCGAAGGGGCGCCGCTGCGCCATTTCCCTCGGGGCCAACGGCCCCCGTCCCGGGGGCGCCGGCTGCGACTACCTAAATTG
>CALMYM010000326.1 GCA_937873675.1 uncultured Alphaproteobacteria bacterium
CGGCCTCGCGCCGGTAGGCGGAGAAGATGGGGTTGCCGAGGAGGCCCCCGCAGACGCCGGTGACCACCGGCAGCTTGCCGAGCCGGCGGGCGACGGCGATGGCGGTGGCGAGCACCTCGGGGCCGGTCTTCGCACAGCGCACCACCTCGACCAGCCGCATGACGTGGGCGGGGGAGAAGAAGTGCAGCCCGACGACGCGGTCGCGATGAGAGACGACCTCGGCGAGGCGGTCGGGATCGAGATAGCTGGTGTTGGTGGCGAGGATGGCGTCGGGCCGCACGATGCCGTCGAGCCGGGTGAACAGGTCGGCCTTGGCGTCGTGATCGTCGATCACCGCCTCGATCACCAGATCGGCGTCGGCGAGCACGGTGAGGTCGGCACCGGTCGTGACCCGCGCGGCGACGCTCATGGCATCCGCGCCGCCGAGGCGCCCGGAGCGTCCGGCTCGTTCGACGAGATCGGCGATGCGCGTCTCTCCGGCGCCCGCCGCCTCGACCGACTGTTCCACCCCGACGACCCGGTAGCCGGCGATCGCCGCGGCGGTGGCGATGCCGCTGCCCATCAGGCCGAGGCCGACGATGCCGATCGTCGCGACCGATCGCGGCGCGACGTCTTCGAGGCCGGGGACCCGGGAAGCCGACCGCTCGGCGAAGAAGACGTGGCGCAGGGCCGCCGCTTCCGGCGAGGCACGAAGGGCCAGGAAGGTCGCGCGCTCTTCGGCGAGGCCCACCTCGAGCGGGAGATCGGCGGCGGAGCGAACCAGGAGCACCGCGGCCAGCGGCGCCGGCCGTCCCTTGGCCCTCGCCGTCGCCGCGGCGACGAGGCCGGCGGCTTCTTCGGCGGGAAGAGGCGGCACCGGCAGCTCACCGGTGCGCCGTGGCGGGCGGTTCCGGAGCGTCGCGGATGCCGTGATCGCCGTGGCGACGACGTCGGTATCGACCACCTCGTCGACCAGCCCGATGCGCTGCGCCTCCGCCGCCCCGATCGACCGGCCGGTGGGGACGAGATCGAGCGCCGCGGTGAGGCCGACGAGGCGCGGTAGACGCTGGGTGCCGCCCGCGCCCGGCACGATGCCGAGCTTCACTTCGGGCAGGGCGAAGCTCGAACGGCTCGTGGCCACAAGCCGATGGCAGGCGAGCGCCAGATCGAGGCCACCCCCGAGAGCGACCCCGTCGATCGCCGCGATCACCGGCTTAGCGGAGGATTCGAGCGCTGCCGTCACTTCGGGCAGGGTCGGTTCGGTGATCGGCGCGTCGAACTCGCGGATGTCGGCGCCGCCGACGAAGGCGCGGCCGGCGCCGGTCAGAACGATCGCGGCGACGTCGTCGCACGCTTCGGCATGGGCGAGTGCGGCGAGCAGGCCGACACGGACCGCACGCGAGATCGCATTGACCGGCGGGCTGTCGAGCACCACCACCAGAACGTCGCCGTCGCGGCGGCTCGAAACCGCTTCGGAATGGCGGTGTGGACCGTCCGCCGGGGTCACGACGACGCCTCGGGGACGACGGCCACCGCCTGGATCTCGACCTTGGCGCGGTCCTCCATGAGACCGGCGACCTGCACCGCCGCCATCGCCGGGAAGTTCCGGCCGATCACCTCGCGATAGACCGCGCCGACCTCGGCGAGGCGCGCGAGGTAGTCGCGCTTGTCGACGAAGTACCAGGTCATCGAAGTGATGTGTTCCGGCCCGGCGCCGGCCTCGGCCAGCACCGCGACGATGTTCTGCAGCGTCGTGCGCACCTGATCGACGAGATCGTCGCTCTCGAATTCGGCCTTCTCGTTCCAGCCGATGAGGCCGGCGAGATGGACGATGCGGCCGCTCGACACGACGCCGTTGACGTAGCCGCTCGGCTTGGCCCAGCCCTCAGGCTGCAGGATCGTGTGCATTTCGTACCTCCAGGTGATGGGCGAGCGCGCTGCGGATCTGATCGGGCCAAGCGCAGGAACGATGGGTTTCGAGAGACGTGGCGACCAACACCTGGCGCGCCGACCATACGCGCCGACCCGCCACTTCGACCGCCGTCGCCAGTTCCAACGAGCTGCGGCCGACGGCACCGACCATCACGGTGAAGTCGAGGCGGTCGCCGTGAAAGGCGGGTGCGGTGAAGGTCACGTCGAGTTTCGCCGTCGGTGTCCCGATTCGCCGCTCGCCGATCAGCGTCGGCCACGGCGCTCCGAGGCTCGCGAAGAACTCCTCGACCACCCCGACGAGAATGTCGAAATAGGCCGGGAAATAGGCGATGCCGGAGGGGTCGCAGTCGCCGAAGCGCAGAGTGCGGGCGGTTTGGAAGGCCATTGGTGGTCCTCAGTCGGCGAAGGCGGCGATGCCGGTGATGGCGCGGCCGAGGATCAGGGCGTGGATGTCGTGGGTGCCCTCGTAGGTGTTGACCACCTCGAGGTTGACCAGATGACGGGCCACGCCGAACTCGTCGGAGATGCCGTTGCCGCCGAGCATGTCGCGAGCGGTGCGGGCGATGTCGAGCGCCTTGCCGCAGGAATTGCGCTTGATCAGCGAGGTGAGCTCGACCGGCGGGTGGCCCTCCTCCTTCATCCGACCCAGGCGCAGACAGGTCTGCAGGCCGAGCGCGATCTCGGTCGCCATGTCGGCGAGCTTCTTCTGCACGAGCTGGCGCGAGGCGAGCGGCTTGCCGAACTGCTTGCGGTCGAGGGTGTAGCCGCGCGCCGTGGCGTAACAGGCCTCGGCCGCGCCCAGCGCCCCCCAGGCGATGCCGAAACGGGCCGAGTTGAGGCAGGTGAAGGGGCCCTTCAAGCCGGTGACCCCCGGCATCAGGTTCTCCTCCGGCACGAACACCCGATCCATGACGATCTCGCCGGTGATCGAGGCGCGCAGGCCCACCTTGCCGTGGATCGCCGGGGCGGAGAGGCCCTTCCAGCCCTTCTCCAGGATGAAACCGCGGATCAGCCCGTCCTCGGTCTTGGCCCAGACGACGAAGACGTCGGCGATCGGCGAGTTGGTGATCCAGATCTTCGAACCGGTCAGCTCGTATCCGCCGGCGACCTTCTTGGCGCGGGTGGCCATCGAGCCGGGATCGGAGCCGTGGTCCGGTTCGGTGAGGCCGAAGCAACCGATCCATTCGCCGCTCGCCAGCTCCGGCAGATACTTCTGCTTCTGGGCGAGCGAGCCGAAGGTCTCGATCGGCACCATCACCAGCGACGACTGCACGCTCATCATCGAACGATAACCGCTGTCGACGCGCTCGACCTCGCGGGCGATCAGGCCGTAGGCGACATAGCCGAGACCGGCACCGCCGAAGTCGGGCGAGATGGTCGCGCCGAGCAGGCCGAGCTCGCCCATCTCGCGGAAGATCGCTGGATCGGTCTTTTCGTGGCGGAAGGCCTCGAGCACGCGCGTCGGCAGATGGTCGGTGGCGTAGCCGCGGGCGGTGTCGGCGACCATCCGTTCCTCTTCGGTCAGCTGCTCGGAGAGGCGGAAGGGGTCTTCCCAATCGTAGTGTTCGCGCGAGGAGGACATGGGCTCTCCGATCAGTTGGGCTTCAGGTGTTCGCGGGCGATGATCAGCTTCTGCACTTCGGTGGCGCCTTCGTAGATGCGGAGCGCCCGGATCTCGCGATACAGACTCTCGACCACCTCGCCCGAGCGCACGCCACGACCGCCGAACATCTGAACGGCGCGGTCGATGACGGCTTGCGCGGATTCTGTCGCCTGCATCTTGGCCATCGCCGCTTCGCGGGTGGTCGGCAGGCCCTGGACGTCTCGACGCCAAGCGGCGCGATAGGTGAGAAGCGCGGCGGCGTCGATGTCGGTCGCCATGTCGCCGAGCGCGGCCTGGGTCAGCTGAAGGTCGGCGAGGCGGCCGCCGAGCATGCGGCGGTCGCGGGCATGGGCGAGCGCCTCGGCGAAGGCGCGGCGGGCGAAGCCGAGGCCGGCGGCGGCGACCGAGGCGCGGAAGATGTCGAGGGTGCGCATGGCGATCTTGAAGCCCTCGCCGGGGGCTCCGAGCCGGCGCGACGCCGGGATGCGGCAGCCGCTGAAGCACAGTGTCGCCAGTGGATGCGGGGCGATGACGTCGATGCGCTCGGCGATCGTGAAGCCGGGATCGTCGGGGAAGACGACGAAGGCGGAGATGCCGCGGGTGCCCGGCGCCTCGCCGGTGCGGGCGAAGACGGTGTAGACGTCGGCGATGCCGCCGTTGGAGATCCACGTCTTCTCACCGTCGAGGACGTAAGCGTCGCCGTCGGCGCGGGCGGTGCAGGCCATCGCCGCGACGTCCGACCCGGCGTCCTTCTCCGACAGGGCGAAGGCGGCGAGCCATTCACCGGCGCGCACCTTCGGCAGCACCGCCGCCTTGATTCCCGGCGATCCGGAAAGACCGATTGCGCCGGTGCCGAGGCCCTGCATGGCGAAAGCGAAGTCGGCGAGACCGTCGTGGAAGGCGAGGGTCTCGCGGGAGAGGCAGACGAGCCGCGAGCGGATCGACGCGGCATCCCCCGCCGGATCGGCGACGGCGACGTCGAGCAGGCCGGCGGCGCCCATGCGGGCGACGAGTTCCCGGCAGGTGCCGTCGACATCGCCGTGATCGAGCCCGGCGAGACCGCCCTCGGCGACGAAGGCGTCGAGCCGTTCGACATGAGCGCGGTGCTCCGGGCCGAAGAACGGCCAGTCGAGGTGATCGCGCGGCGGGGTGATGGTGGCCGGCCCGGCGGTCATGGTCAGTCGCCCTCGAACTGGGGCCGCCGCTTGGCGGCGAAGGCCTCGAAGGCGCGGCGGAAATCGCCGGTCGCCATGCAGATCGCCTGAGCCTGGGCCTCGGACTCGATCAGTTCGTCGACGCCCATCGCCCATTCCTGGTTCAACATGGTCTTGGTCATGCCATGCGCGAACCACGGGCCGTCGGCGAGCGAACGGGCGAGTGCGACCGCCTCCGCCTCGAGCCGGTCGGCGTCGTGAAGGGCGTTCCAGAAGCCCCAGGCCGAGCCTTCCGCGGCGGTCATCGAACGGCCGGTGTAGAGCAGTTCGGCGGCGCGGCCCTGGCCGATGATCCGCGGGAGGATGCCGCAAGCGCCCATGTCGGCACCGGCGAGGCCGACGCGGGTGAAGAGGAAGGCGGTCTTGGCTTCGGGCGTGGCGAGCCGCAGGTCGGAGGCCATGGCGAGGATGGCGCCGGCGCCGGCGCAGACCCCGTCGACGGCGGCGACGATCGGCTGCGGACAGTGCCGCATCGCCTTGACCAGATCGCCGGTCATCCGGGTGAAGGCGAGGAGATCGGGCATCGCCATACGGGTCAGCGGTTCGATGATCTCGAACACGTCGCCGCCCGAACAGAAGTTGCCGCCCGAGCCGGTGAGCACCACGGCGCGGATGTCGGAGGCGTAGGTGAGGTCGCGGAAGAAGTCGCGCAGCTCGGCATAGCTGTCGAAGGTCAGCGGGTTCTTGCGTTCCGGCCGGTTCAGCCGGACGGTGGCGACGCGGCCGCTCTCGTCGACGTCGAGGCGGAAGTGGCGCGGCGCGGTCTTCGCCATCGGTTTCAGATGCGCGCGCATGTCGGCTCGGTTCTCGGTCATCCCACCATCACCTCTCCACCGGCGACCACGATCGCCTGTCCGTTGATCGACGACGCGCCCGGCGAGGCGAGCCAGGCCACCGCATCGGCCACTTCGGCGGGGGCGACCAGCCGCCCCTGCGGATTGCCCGCCGTCAGATCCGCCATCGCCTCGGCTTCGCTGCGGCCCGTCTTGGCGACGATGTTGGCGATCGCCTCGCGCACCAGCGGCGTATCGGTGTAGCCGGGGCAGACGGCGTTGACGGTGATCCCGGTCTTCGCCAGTTCCACGGCCAGAGCGCGGGTCAGGCCGACGACGCCGTGCTTGGCGGCGCAGTAGGCGGAGACGTAACCGTAGCCGACGAGGCCGGCGGTGGAGGCGACGTTGACGATGCGGGCCCCCGCCCCCCGCGCCTTCAGATCGTCGAGCACCGCCCGCGTCACCCGGAAGACCGAGGTGAGGTCGACCGCCATCACCTGTTCCCACAGATCGAGCGAAGTGCGGTGGAAGGGCGCGCTCTTCGCCTCGCCGGCGTTGTTGACCAGGATGTCGACCGGGCCGAAGGCGGCGCGGGCGGCGGCGAGGCCCCGTTCGATCGCCGCGGCGTCGGTGACGTCGAAGCCGGCGGCGACGAAGGTCATGCCCTCGGGAATCGCCGCGGCGGTGGCGGCGAGCGGTTCGGCGCGGCGGTCGGCGAGTGTCACCCGGGCGCCTTCGGTCGCGAGGCGGAGGGCGAGGGCGGTGCCGATGCCGGTGCCGGCGCCTGTGACGAGCGCATGGCGTCCGGAAAGGCGGCGCGGATCGCTCATCGGCTCACGCCTTGGCGACGGGAGCGGCCGCGGCGCGCTCGAGGTTGGCCTCGTACTGGCCTTTGGCCGAGAGGTACGGCTTCGGCCAGGCGATCGACTTCACCCCGATGCGAGCCGCCTCGTGCAGCGTCCAGGAGGGATCGGCGAGATGCGGTCGGGCGATGGCGCAGAGATCCGCGCGACCGGCGGCGATGATCGAATTGGCGTGATCGGCCTCCGAGATCGCGCCGACGGCGATGGTGGCGATGCCGACCTCGTTGCGGATCTTGTCGGCGAACGGTGTCTGGAACAGGCGGCCGTAGACCGGCTTCTCCTCCTTCCAGACCTGACCCGACGAGCAATCGATCATGTCCGCCCCCGCTTCCTTGAACATCGCCGCGAAGATCGCCGCATCGTCCGGCGTGTTGCCGCCCTCGAACCAGTCGTGACAGGAGAGGCGCACCGAGATCGGGCGATCGGCCGGCCAGGCCTCGCGTACCGCGTGGAACACCTCGAGCGGGAAGCGCGCCCGGTTCTCGTGGCTGCCGCCGTACTCGTCGTCGCGCCGGTTGGTCAGCGGCGACAGGAAGCTCGACAAGAGGTAGCCGTGGGCGCAGTGGAGCTCGAGCCAGTCGACGCCGGCCGCCGCCGCCCGCTTCGTCGCGGCGACGAAATCGGCCTTCACCCGATCCATGTCGGCGCGGTCCATCGCCTTGGGGACGACCGAGTGCGGCAGGTAGGGCAGCGCCGAGGCGGAGAGGAGCGGCCAAGCGCCCTCGGCGAGGGGCTGATCGATGCCCTCCCAGGCCAGTCTGGTCGCCCCCTTGCGACCGGCATGCCCGAGCTGGATCCCGAGTTTCGCCGAGGAATTTCCATGGACGAAGTCGGCGAGACGCTTCCAGCCGGCGGCCTGCGCGTCGTTCCACAGGCCGAGGCAGCCGGGGGTGATGCGGGCGTCGGCGGAGACGCAGGTCATCTCGGCGAAGACCAGCGCCGCGCCGCCCATGGCGCGGGCGCCGAGATGGGCGAGATGGAAGTCGCCGATCAGGCCGTCGGTCGCCGAATACATCGCCATCGGCGAGACGACGATGCGGTTCTTCAGCGTCACGCCGCGCACCGTGTAGGGCGTGAACATCGGCGGCACGGCGCGCGCGCCCTCGGCCGTCGCGACCCCGGCGCGGGCGGCGAACCAACGCTCGTAGCCCTCGAGCCAGGTCTGGTCACGCAGGCGCAGGTTCTCGTGGCCGATGCGCTGCGAGCGGGTCAGCATCGAATACATGAACTGTTCGGGCTCGAGCGTGTCGGCGTAGCGGCGACCGACCACCTCGAACCATTCCATCGCGTTGCGCGCCGCGTTCTGGACACGGGCGACACCGACGCGGCGCTCCTCTTCGTAGGCGGCGAGGACGACGCCGAGCTTGTCGGCGGTGTGGCCGAAGCGCTCGAACTGTTCGGCGAGCTCGATGGCGTCGTCGAAGGCGAGCTTGGTACCCGAACCGATGGCGAAGTGGGCGGTGTGGGCGGCGTCGCCCATCAGAACCACCTGCGAGCGGCCGTTGAAGTGGCTCCAGCGACCGCAGATCAGGCGGTTGAAGTTGAGCCAGGCGGAGCCGCGCAGGTGGCGCGAATTGGTCAGGAGCTTCGCCCCGCCGAGCACCTCGGCGAAGAGCTTCTCGCCGAAGGCGATCGAGCCTTCCTGGTCGAGCTTGTCGAGGCCGTGGGCGAGGTAGGTCTCCTCGGTGGTCTCGACGATGAAGGTCGAGGTGGTGGCGTCGAACTTGTAGATGTGCGCCTGGAACCAGCCGTGCTCGGTGCGCTGGAAGTCGAAGGTGAAGGCGTCGTAGAGCTTGTGGGTGCCGAACCAGATGTAGCGGTTGGGGCGCACGATCAGGTCGGGCTGGAAGGCGTCCTTGTAACGCTCACGGATCTTCGAGCCGATGCCGTCGGAGGCGATGATCAGATCGGCGTCGGGGAACTCGAGGTCGCTGTCGACCTCGCGCTCGAAGACCAGCTCGACGCCGAGCGCCTCGCAGCGCTTCTGCAGGATGTTGAGCAGGTGCTTGCGGCCGATACCGATGAAGCCGTGGCCGGTGGTGCGCAACACCGCACCCTTGAAGCGCAGCTCGATGTCGTCCCAGTGATTGAAGGCGTCGGCGATCTCTCGCGCGCTCTCCGGATCGGCCTTCATGATCGCGTCGACCACCTGATCGGAGAAGACGACGCCCCAGCCGAAGGTGTCGTAGGGCCGGTTGCGCTCGACCACGGTGATCGAATGCTCGGGATGGCGGCGCTTCATCAGGAGCGCGAAATAGAGGCCGGCCGGTCCCCCGCCGATACACACGATGCGCATGCGCTTTCTCCCTGCCTCGGCGTCGACCCGCCATTTGTTTATATATAAAATATATTGTTATAAATAATGCTGTCAAGCGCAATCGTCTCCCGGGCCGGCAGTCGCTGGTCGAGTGACGAATTTCGGCTGAAATCAGGGTGTTTTCGTGTGGAAGCGAGAGCCGGGATGGGCGGCTGCCGGGCAGCGACGTCAGTTCGCCGGGAGCGCTGCAGTCACCCATACTCCGCGGTTTCGTCGAGCCGACGCCGGCATCACGAAGGTGTGGAGTTCGGATGCGCGGCCGTCGCATCGGCTCCACGACCGGTAGACAGACGACCCTGTCGGCTCAGGCGCTCGGCGGCAGCTCGGAGAGACTGCCTTTGAGTCGCCCGAGGAGCATGTGGAGCTGCCTGCGCTCCTCTTCGCCGAGACCGTCGAAGAGTTCGACGACCCAGCCCTCGTGCTGTTGGGCCATGCGGGCGAATTGTGTCTTGCCGGCGGGCGTGAGGTGCACCGAATAGGCACGGCGGTCGCGCGGGTCGTCGCGCCGTTCGATCAGCCCCTCCTCGACCAGCCGATCGGTCAGGCCGGTGACGTTGCCGCCGGAGACCATCAGCAGGCGCGACAGGTCGCGCATCTTCAGTCCCTCGGGATGGCGGTCGAGCTGGGCCATCAGGTCGAAGCGCGGCAGGGTGGTCTCGAAGTTCAGCCGCAGCAGATTGCGCAGCCGGCTCTCGATCAGATTGTGGCAGGTCAGTAGACGCAGCCACAGCCGCAGCGACTCGTGGTCGGGACGGGAGCGCCCGGCCGCGGGCGTCGTCGCCGGAGGGGCGGTGTCGGTGGTGGTGTCCATCTGCCGGCCGTCCTGCGGTCCGCCGAAATCCGGTTCGGCGATGAGAGAAACGTTCAATACCAAATCATTGATGCTTGAACTTACTGGCGAACGGCGTTTCCGACAAGCCGCTCGACCGGCTGGTCGTGGCGGTCGCGCTCTCCGCCGGCCGAGACCCCTCCGACCACGTAAGGGATTCCCACAGGTTTTTTATTGACGACAGAATATTTCATGTATAAAGCTTTTTCACGACCGGCGCCGATGCGTGCCGGGAAGGGCGGGTCGGGGGGATCCGCCACCTGGGAGGGTGCAGCAGGTGATGACGGCGACGGCGCACGTGGATCCTTTCGTCCTCGACAATCTGCCGCCGCGCGAGACGTGGCCGGAGCTGATCTTCGAGACGCCGGAACTGCGGTTCCCGGAGCGGCTCAACGCCACAGTGGCGTTGCTCGATCGGGCGATCGACGAGGGGCACGGTGATCGTGTCGCGATCATCGGTCGCGACGTCCGTTGGACCTATCGAGATCTGGCGAGTCGGGTCGATCGGCTCGCTCGCCATCTGACCGAGGGGCTCGGTCTCGTTCCGGGCAACCGCGTGCTGCTGCGCGGCGCCAACACGCCGTGGTTCGCGGTCGCCTGGCTCGCCGTGTGGAGGGCCGGCGGCGTCGCGGTCGGCACCATGCCGCTGTTGCGCGCCAAGGAGTTGAAACAGATCCTCGGCCTCGCCCGCATCAGCCATGCCCTGTGCGATCGGGCGCTCGCCGCGGAGTTGGAGCTGGCGCGGCCCGAATGCCCCGATCTGAGGTGCGTCGATTACTCCGGCGACGACGCCTTCGAGCCCCGCACCGCCGCGACCGCCGAGGGCTTCGTCGCGGTCGACACCGCCGCCGACGACCCGGCGCTGATCGCCTTCACCTCCGGCACCACCGGCGTGCCCAAGGGCTGCATCCATGTCCACCGCGACGTCATGGCGATGTGCGAGGTGTTCCCGCGCCATTGCCTGAAGCCCGGTCCGGACGACGTCTTCATCGGCACGCCGCCGCTCGCCTTCACTTTCGGCCTCGGCGGCCTCCTGTGCTTCCCGTTGTGGGCCCGCGCCGCCACGGTGCTGCTCGAGAAGCTGGCGCCGGAGGTCCTGGTCTCGGCGATGGAGACCCATCGCGCCACCATCTGCATCACCTCGCCGACCGCCTATCGCCAGATGACGCCGCTCGTCGCCGGGCGCGATCTCGCCTCGCTGAAGAAATGCGTCTCGGCCGGCGAGGCCCTGCCGGTCGCCACCCGCGCCGCTTGGGCCGGGGCCACCGGCATCCAGATCCACGACGGCATCGGCGGCACCGAACTGATCCACATCTACATCGCCTCCGACCCCGAGACCTATCGCGAGGGCGCGCTCGGCAAGGTGCTGCCCGGCTACCGCGCCATGCTCGTCGACGAGGACATGAACCCGGTGCCGCCCGGCGTCGAAGGCAAGCTCGCCATCAAGGGGCCGACCGGCTGCCGCTATCTCGCCGACGAACGGCAGTCGAAATACGTCCGCGACGGCTGGAACATCACCGGGGACACGTTCCACACCGACGCCGACGGCTATTACTACTACCACGCCCGGGTCGACGACATCATCGTCACCTCCGGCTACAACGTCTCGAGCCCCGAGGTGGAAAGCGTTCTGCTCGAGCATCCCGCGGTCGCGGAATGTGCGGTGATCGGCGTCCCCGACGCCGATCGCGGGCAGATCCTCAAGGCTTACGTCGTGCCGCGGCCCGGTTGGACCGGTGACGACATGCTGGTCCGCACGCTGCAGGACCACGTCAAGTCGACCGCCGCCCCCTACAAGTATCCGCGCGCCGTCGAATTCGTGACGTCGCTGCCGCGCACCGAGACCGGCAAGCTGCAGCGCTTCCGTCTCAAGTCCTGAGGCGCCGGCGCCACGGCGCCGGTGCCGGCGGACCATGGTTCCGCCGATCCGATCCACAGACGAACCGACCGCGACGGCGGGCTTCGGCCCGATGCGCTCGCGCGTCTCGACGAGACCAGCGCCCGGCGTCGATCCGGGTCGAGAGGAGGATTGCCCCATGAAGAAGTTCGGTCGCCTCACCGCTCTGGCCGGCATCCTCGCCGGTTCGGCCGCGGCCTTCGCCGCGCCCGCCGCCGCCGAGGATCTCCACATCGGCTTCATCACCACGCTGACGACGCCCGCCGGCTACCTCGGCGAGGACGCCCGCGACGCCTTCAAGCTGGCGCTCGGCCCGGATGGCAAGCTCGGCCGGACCAAGGTGATCCTCGACATCGAGGACGACGGCCTGAAGCCCGCCAACGCCAAGCAGCAGGCCGACCGCCTGGTGCAGAACGGCGTCAAGCTCTACACCGGCGTGATCTTCTCCAACGTGCTCGCCGCGGTGTTGCCCGGCGTACTCGACGCCGGCGGCATCTACGTTTCGAACAACGCCGGCCCGTCGACCTTCGCCGGCGAGAAGTGCAACCCGAACTACTTCGTCGTCTCCTACCAGAACGACGCCTTCCACGAGGCGGCGGGTCTGGCGGCCAACCGGGTGGGCTACAAGAAAGTGGTCCTGATGGCGCCGAACTATCAGGCCGGACGCGATGCGCTGGAGGGCTTCAAGCGCGCCTTCAAGGGCGAGGTTCTCGCCGAGATCTACACCAAGCTCGACCAGACCGACTTCTCGGTGGAGATCGCCCGCGTCCGCTCGGCGGCGCCCGACGCCGTCTATCAGTTCCACCCGGGCGGCACCGGCATCAACTTCGCCAAACAATACGCCAACGCCGGCCTCGCCAGGACGGTGCCGATGCTGGTGCCGAGCTTCTCCATGGACGCCCGTATGGTGACCGCCACCGGCGGTGCCGCGGAAGGCGTCTACGCCTCGGCGACCTGGACGCCGGAGCGCGACGACGCGGATTCGAAGGCCTTCGTCGCCGCCTTCAAGGCCGCCTACGGCCGCACCCCGACCATCTACGCCCAGCAGGCCTGGGACACGGCGCAGTTGATCGCTTCGGCGCTCGACGCGGTCGACGGCGACATCTCGAAGACGGACGCCTTCCGCGCCGCGTTGCGCGCCGCGAAGTTCAAGTCGCTGCGCGGTCCCTTCTCCTTCGGCCCCAATCAGCATCCGGTGCAGGACTACTACCTGACGCATTTCGAGAAGAACGCCGCCGGCGAGATCGTTCAGAAGTACGTCGAGAAGGTCGCCGAGCAGCGCGGCGACACCTACGCCGACAAGTGCACGATGAAGTGATTCCCATCCGACCGGCGCGATCACCCTCCCGGTGATCGCGCGCGGCGGTGGGGGCGTGGATCCGCGCGTCGAGGAGGCCGACACCGTGATCTTCTTTCTGGAACAGTTGCTCAACGGCCTGCAGTACGGCGCCATGCTGTTCATGTTGGCGTCCGGGCTGACCCTGATCTTCGGGATCATGGGCGTGATCAACCTCACGCACGGCTCGTTCTACATGGTCGGCGCCTACAGCGCCGCGGTGGTCACGGCGGCGACCGGCTCGATGGCCCTCGGCGCCCTCGCGGCGCTGGCCGGCGCCGCGCTCTACGGCACCGGCATCGAGATCACCGTGATCCGCCGTCTCTACGGCCGCGACCACCTCTATCAGGTGCTGGCGACCTTCGGCCTCATCCTCTTCTCCAACGAGGCGATGGCGATGCTGGTCGGACGGCAACCGCTGTTCATGGCGATCCCGCCGCTGCTCGCCGGTTCGGTACGGCTCCTGCCCGGCCTCGACTACCCGGTGATTCGCCTCGCCTTCATCGCGGTGGGTGCGCTGGTGGCGCTCGGCCTGTGGCTGCTCGTCAATCACACCCGGCTCGGCATGCTGATCCGTGCCGGTGCCGACGATCGCCAGATGGTCGACGCCCTCGGGGTCGACATCGGTCGGCTCTACACCATCGTCTTCGCCCTCGGGGCGGTGCTGTGCGGCATCGCCGGGGTGATGGCGGCGCCGCTCCTCGCCGTCGAGATCGGCATGGGTGAGCGCATCCTCATCGCCGGCTTCGTGGTGATCGTCGTCGGTGGTGTCGGCTCGGTCCGCGGCGCGCTCGCCGGAGCGCTGCTGATCGGGCTCGTCGACGGGCTCGGCCGCGCCTACCTGCCGCAGATCATCCAGAGCCTGCTGCCCCCTTCGATCGCCGACACGCTCGCCGCCGGTCTGGTCTCGGCCAGCATCTACGTCATCATGGCGTTGGTGCTGCTCGTCCGTCCGCTCGGCCTGTTCCCGGTCAGGAGCTGAGCCATGACCGCCAGCCGACGCCCTCTTCTCTTCACGCTCGCCCTCTTCGCGGTCTTCGCGACGCTGCCGGCGGTCTTCGCTCTCACCGGCTGGACCGGCGGGATGGGTCTGGCGACCCGCATCCTGATCTACGCCACCGCGGTCGTCGCCCTCGATCTGATCATCGGCTACGGCGCCATGGTCTCCTTCGGCCACGCCATGTTCTTCGGCGTCGGCGGCTACGCGGTAGCGGTCGTCGCCCATCACACCGGGCTCGGCGAGATGCCTTTCGGCGGCTCGAACGCGGCGCTCGTCGTCTGGCCGATCGCGATCGTCGTCTGCGGCCTCCTCGGCTTCGTGGTCGGCTGGCTGGCGCTCAAGACGTCGGGCGTGCAGTTCATCATGATCACGCTGGCCTTCGCCCAGATGGTGTTCTTCCTGCTCGTCTCGGTCCAGAGCTGGGGCGGCGACGACGGCATGATGATCGATCGGCGCAACACCCTGCCCTTCGTCGACATCGGCCGGCCGACGACCTTCTACTACGTCTGCCTCGCCGTGCTGGTGATGTGGTTCGCCTTCTGCCGAATGCTGGTGAACTCGCGCTTCGGCCTGGTGCTGCAGGCGCTGCGCCAGAGCGAGCGTCGTGCCGTCAACCTCGGCATCGCGCCGCTGTCGTTCCGCCTCGCCACCTTCGTCACCTCGGCCATGGGGACCGGGCTCGCCGGCGTGTTGTGGGCCAACTACGCCCGCTTCGTCTCTCCCGACATGGCCGCCTGGACCAAGTCGGGCGAGTTCATGGCGATGGTGGTGCTCGGCGGTCTCGGGACCCTCGTCGGCCCGATCGTCGGCGCCGCCGCCTTCGTCGGGCTCGAGGAGGTGCTGTCGACCTGGACGCAACACTGGATGATCGTCATGGGCCCGCTCCTGGTGATCGTCGCCCTCTATCGCCGCCGTGGTCTCGTCGGCTCGTTCCTGGGAGGCGACCGTGCGCACTGAACCGACCGCTCCTCCGGCGCTCCGGATCGAACATCTGCGCAAGACGTTCGGCGCGCTGCGCGCCACCGACGACGTGTCGCTGACCATCGAACGCGGCGAACTTCACGCGATCATCGGTCCCAACGGCGCCGGCAAGTCGACGCTGATCACCCAGATCTGCGGCGAGTTGAGACCCGACTCCGGCCACATCCACCTCGACGGAGCCGACGTCACCGGATTGCCGGCGTACCAACGCGCCCGTCTCGGGCTCGGCCGATCGTTCCAGATCACCCAGCTGTGCGGCGACTTCACCGTGCTCGAGAACGTGCTCCTGTCGCTCGAGGCGAAGGGCGGCGGGTCCTTCGACGTCTTCCGCGACCCGCGGCGCAACCGTTTCGAGATCGACGTGGCGATGGAGTGGCTCGGCACCGTCGGTCTCGGCGACTTCGCCGAGCGCCGGGCCTCGGCCCTGTCGCACGGCGAGCGCCGCCAGTTGGAGATCGCCGTCGCGCTCGCCCGCGATCCCCGCGTGCTGCTGCTCGACGAGCCGATGGCGGGCATGGGAGCGGAGGAATCGGCGCGCCTCGCCCACCTCCTCGCCGACCTCAAGGGCCGCTATTCGATCCTGCTCGTCGAACACGACATGGACGCCGTCTTCGCCCTCGCCGACCGCATCTCCGTGCTCGTCTACGGCCGCGTCGTCTTCACCGGGACGGCGGCGGAAGTGCGCGAGAACCCCGAGGTCAAGGCCGCCTACCTGGGAGACTGGGAATGCTGAGCGTCACCAACCTCGAAGCCGGTTACGGCACCAGCCGCGTCCTCTTCGGCATGGAGTTCCGTGCGGGAAAGGGCGAGGTGATCTCGCTGATCGGCCGTAACGGCATGGGCAAGACCACCACTGTCAAAGCGCTCCTCGGCATGGTGCGGCCGACGGCCGGATCGATCGGCTTCGACGGCGCCGAACTCGTCGGCCTCGCGCCCAACGTCGTCGCCCGACGCGGCATCGGGCTCGTGCCGGAGGGCCGACGCATCTTCGCCTCGCTCACCGTCGAGGAGAACCTCGTCGCCACAGCGCGACCCGGCGACGACGAGAGATGGACGTTGAACGCCGTCTACGAACTCTTCCCGCGGCTGAAGGAACGCCGCAACCAGTGGGGCAACACGCTCTCCGGTGGCGAGCAACAGATGCTGGCGATCGGCCGTGCCCTGCTCACCAATCCGCGCCTGCTCGTCCTCGACGAGGCGACGGAGGGCCTCTCCCCGCTCATTCGCGGCGAGATCTGGCGGTGTCTGACCCGGATCAAGGCGAGCGGCCAGACCATCCTGGTCATCGACAAGAACCTTTCCGAGATGGCCCGCCTGGTCGATCGCCACCACGTGGTGGAAAAAGGTCGGGTCGTCTGGGTCGGCACGCCGGAGGATCTGCGCGCCGACCCGGGCGTCGCCCATCGCTTCCTCGGAGTGTGAGCCGATGACCTCTCACGATCGATCCGCCTCCTGGCGCCGCTACTCGGCCGAAGAACTCGACCGCCAATACGACGCGCGCGCCAGCGTCCCCTCCTTCGATGCGGAATATGCCCGCTACGTCGCGGCGAGCGACGCGGCTCTCCGGGACGTCCCCCGTATCTCGGACCTCTGCTTCGACGAGAAGAGCGGCGAAACGCTCGACTTCTATTCGGCGGGGCGAATGTCGCCGATCTTCCTGTGGATCCACGGCGGCTACTGGCGCGCCCTCTCCAAGCAGGACAACGCTTTCGTCGTGCCCGGCCTGGTGTCGCACGGCGTTTCGGTGGCGGTGATGAACTACTCGCTGGCGCCGGCGGTCGGCATCGGTGAGATCGTTCGTCAGGTGCGCGCCGCCGTCGCCTGGCTGCATCGCTACGGCGCGACCCTCGGCGCCGACCCTCGCCGTATCCACGTCGGCGGCTCGTCGGCCGGCGGGCATCTGGTCGGTACGCTCCTGGCCGGCGGTTGGCACGAGACCTTCGACTTCCCCGAGGACGGCATCGGCACGGCGCTCGCCCTCAGTGGCCTCCACGACCTGCGCCCGCTGCGTCACACGCGGGTCGACGGTTGGATGAAGTTCGACGACGCTTCGCTCGTCGCGCATTCGCCGATCCTCTCGGTGCCGCGCCACGCCTCGGCGCGGCTCCTCGCGTCGGTCGGCGGGCTCGAGACCGACGAGTTCCGACGCCAGACCCGCGACTACGTGGCGCGCTGGCGGAGCGCCGGGAACGCAGCCGAGGAGATCGCCATGCCGAACCACAATCACTTCGACATCGCATTGTCGCTCGGCGAGCCGCAGGGTGCCCTCGCCCGCGCCGTCGTCGCCTCGATCCGCCGCGCGGCGTGATCCGCTGCTCCGGCGCGATGCTTCCCGCGAGATCCGAACGATTCCCACACCGCCCCGAAACACGGGGTGATTTCCGATCGGTATGGATTCGCGGTCGGCTCTGCCTCCACTGCCGGCATGGCCGCCGGGAACGACCGATACCGAACCGACGAAGTTTCGACCTTTTCGAAACTTCGTCGGTGAAGGCGAGCCCGAACGGGCGTCGGCCGGTCGGGCCGTGATGCCGATGAAATTCGGACCAGTCCGAATTTCATCGGCCGAGTATGAACATCTGCGACACCCCACGAAGGGTCCGGTTGACGAGGATCCATTCGACGATGTCGGAGAGTCATGCCGGCCGGACGTGGGCGTGAACCCGGTTCGCGTCTTCACCCGCCGCGGCGCGCCACCTTCTCTCGACATATCGATGGTTCGATCCGACGGCATCGCAACGATGCGAGCATCGCATTCGGACGCCGGTCGTTTCGGGGCTTCGCTCCGACCGCGGGCTCGCGAAGCTGCCGCGGTGCGTCGGGGAGGCCGCGAGGATCGCGTCACGGCCGGGTCACGAGATCTCCGAGCCTTGCGAAGCCTGCGAGCGCGACGGCCCGACCGGTCCCCGCGTCCGTCCCCGTCTTCGCCCGTGACGGGCCTCGAAGGCCGAGACCTCTCGCCTACCGTGTCACTCGTCGTCGAGCGAGAAGTCGACCATCAGCTCGTGGGCGATCGCTTCGATCGCCTGCCGCAGGATTTCGATCGGGAGATCGTCGGGCAGGGTCAGGCGCGCCGTCGCCTTGAACATCGCTTCGCCCGAGAACGAACCGCTGACCTGCTCGCTCTCGAAATCGGTGATGCTGACGCCGTGCGCCGCGACCACCCGCGACAGGTCGCGCACGATCCCCGGCCGATCGAGGCCGATCAGATCGAGGTTCAGGGTGCGGCCGGCGGGCCGTTCCTGTGTGTCGCTGGTCGCGACGACGACGCTCAGCCCCTGGGCTTCGAGGGCCCGCAACGACGCGATCGCCTCGCTCGCCTTCTCGGGCGCGACGGCGACGAGCAACATGCCGGCGAACTGCCCGCCGAGGCTCGCCATGCGGCTGTCGAGCCAGTTGCCCCCGGCCGCGGCGATCACTTCGGACACGGCGCTGACGAGGCCGGGCCGATCGCGACCGATGACGGTGAGAACGAGATGGGTCTGCATGGCCGTGGGTCCTCCGACACGCTCGAATGGCCGGTCGACGGGTGCGGCCGACCGCAAGCATTGTCCGACGAGGTAACCTTCGCGTCGACCCCTGTCGATGCGACCGACCGACCAGCGGTCCGTTTCTCGCCTCGACGCCGGAGCCGGATGCGGCGAAATCCGCTACTACAGGGTCACCACGAGCCGTTTCGGCGAGGATCGAGCCGACACGAGCCGACGGTGCGACGAGGGAGCCGGAATGCCCTCGTGACCCGACCGCCAAGCGGGCGGGACGGACGTGATTTCCCGACGAGGAGCCCGATGTTCGATTTCGCCGCCTATGCCGGCCTCTTCCTCACCGCCTTCGTCGCCGCCACCATCCTGCCGGCGCAGTCGGAGGCGGCGCTGGCCGCCCTCCTCATCGCCGGCGGACAGCCCGCCTGGGCTCTCGTCGCCGTGGCCAGCCTCGGCAACGTCCTCGGCTCGGTGGTCAACTGGCTCCTCGGCCGCGGCATCGAACACTGGCGCGACCGCCCGTGGTTTCCGGCCGAGGGCGCCGATCTCGATCGCGCCGCCGCCTGGTATCACCGCTGGGGGCGTTGGTCGTTGCTGCTGTCCTGGGCGCCGTTCATCGGCGATCCCCTGACCGTCGTCGCCGGCATCCTGCGCGAGCCCCTGCCGGTCTTTCTCGTCCTCGTCACCCTCGCCAAGGTCGGGCGCTACCTCGTCCTCACCGCGGTGACGCTCGGCACGATCTGACCGCGCGGGTCGCCCGGCAGGGGAGGCGGCGCGAATTTCGGCGGGTGACGGAAAACGTAATCGTCGTCCCGATTGACCGGCGCGACGCCTCTGATCGATCATTCCGACACGGACTGGAAAAGGACCGATCCATGCGTCGTCTGCTGCGTCACGCCCTGCTCACCGCCACCGTTCTCGCCGGTCTGCCGACGGCCCATGCGGCGGACCGCGTGGCCCTGGTGATCGGCAATTCGGCCTATCGGACCCAGAACGTCCTGCCCAATCCGGTGAACGACGCCGCCGACGTCGGAGAGATGTTCCGCAAGCTCGGTTTCGAAGTGGTCGAGGGGCGCGACCTCGACGGCGCCGGCCTCAAGGCCAAGCTCAAGGAGTTCCGCGACAAGCTCGAAGGCGGATCGCTGGCGCTCTTCTACTATTCCGGCCACGGCATCCAGGTCGACGGCCACAACTACATCATCCCGATCGACGCCAAGATCGACAAGCAGGACGACGTCAAGCTCGAGACCGTCGACATGGATCTGGTACTGCAGCTGATGCGCGCCGAGAACCGGGTGTCGGTGGTGGTGCTCGACGCCTGCCGCGACAACCCCTTCGCCCGCTCGCTGCGCCGCGCCGCCAAGGGGGCGACCCGCGCCGCCGAGAGCGCCTACGGCGGCCTCGCCGAGATCAAGAGCTCGGTCGGCTCGGTCATCGTCTACGCCACCGACCCCGGCAACGTCGCGCTCGACGGCGAGGGCCGCAATTCGCCCTTCACCGAGGCCTTCCTGAAGAACGCGCCGCGCCCCGGCATCGAGATCTCCCGGCTGATCAAGCGGGTGCGCTACGAGGTGGTCCAGGCGACCGGCTCCAAGCAGGTGCCGTGGGACAGCTCGACCCTGATCAACGACGTCTATCTCGCCGGCGGCGACCCGGACGAACCGAAGCTGGCGTCCTACACGCCGGAAGGCCCGAGCCGGCCGCCGGAAGTGCGCGGCGTCCCCGCGACGAGCGACGGCGAAGCGCCGAAAGCGACGGTCGCACCGACCGCCGCCCCCGCCGAAGCGAGTGCCGTCGAGCAGTGCGATCGATTGGCGAGCGACCCGCAGGACCCGCTGCGCAACCGCAAGGTCGCGGCTGTGCGGACCGTCGACGTCGCCCGAGCCGTCCCGGCCTGCGAGAAGGCCGTGGCGGAAGCGCCGAAGGAACTGCGGCTCGCCGATCAACTGGGGCGCGCCTATCTCAAGTCCGAGCGCTTCGAGGATGCGCTGCGCATCTACAAGGACGCCGCCGGACGCGGGTCGCCCTACGCCACCAACGAGATCGGCTACCTCTACTATCGCGGCTTCGGCGGGGTGAAGAAGGACTACGCCCAGGCGCGCCCGTGGTTCGAGAAGGCGGCGCAGCTCGGCGTTCCCGTCGCCATGACCAACCTGTCCTTCATGTACGCCCACGGCATCGGCGTCGAGAAGAGCCCGGAGCGCGCCCTCGTCTGGCTGCGCAAAGCGGAAGCCCTCGGCGACACCGGCGCGATGGTGCAGCTCGCCTGGTACTACGCCGAAGGCTTCGGCGTGGACCAGGATCCGGGGCGGGCCAAGGAGCTGATGCAGCGCGCCGCCGACAAGGAGGAGCCCGAGGCGATGGCCGGGCTCGGTCTCTTCGCCCAGAAGGGCGTCGGCGCGTCGCAGGACTACGACGCGGCGCGCAAGTGGTTCGAGAAGGCGGCCGCCTACGATTCCTCCTCGGGCATGTACAACCTCGGCTTCTACTACATGCAGGGCACCGGCGGCGCGCCGCGCGACTACACCATCGCCCGCGACTGGTTCTCCCGCTCGGTCCGCCACGAAGGCATCGACGCGCTGATCGGCCTCGCCCACATGCGGCTGAACGGCCTCGGTGGCCCGGCCGACCCCAAAGGCGCCCGCGAGCTGCTGGAACGCGCCGCCGCCCACGATCATTCCCACGCCATGGTCTATCTCGCCCGGGCGCTGCGCGACGGCGAGTTCGGCGAGATCGACGAGAAGGCGGCGCGCGATTGGCTGGTCAAGGCGGTCGTCCTCGACGACGCCGACGCGCGGGCCCTCCTCGCCGAGATGGATCGGCCCGAGACCCCCGGGCAGGCCTGCGACCGTCTCGCCGCCATGGAGAGCGATCAGCTGCGCCCGCCCGAGGTCAAGGGCATCCTCTCTCCCGGCCAGATCGTCCACGTTCGCGCCATCCCCGCCTGCGAAGCGGCGGTGAAGGCGTCGCCGGCGACGGTGCGCTTCCTCGACCAGCTCGGCGCCGCCTACATCGCGGCCGATCGCTGGGCCGACGCCCGCGCTCGCTTCGAGGCGGCGGCGCAGAAGAAGTCGCCCTTCGCCGCCATGTGGATGGGCAACATCCATCGCCGCGGCCTCGGGGTGGCGCAGAACCCGGCCGCGGCGCGCAAGTGGTGGGAGACGGCGAGTGCGCTCGGATCGCGCGACGCCATGTTCAATCTCGCCGTGATGTATCTCGAAGGCGACGGTGGTCCGAAGGATCCCACCAAGGCGCTCCAGTTCTTCGAGAAAGCGGCGGCCGCCGGCGACCCGACGGCGATGCGCGAGGTCGGCGAGCTCTGGTACTTCGGCCGCGGCGTCGCCGAGGACAACACCCGCGCCCGCGAGTGGTACGAGAAGGCGGCGGCCGGCGGCGACACCCGCTCGAAACGCCGCCTCGGCGAGATCCATCTCAAGGGCTATGGCGTCAAGGCCGATGCCCAGGCGGCGCGGCTGTGGTTCCAACGCGCCGCGTCGGAAGGCGACACCGAGGCGATGCGCCTCCTCGCCGATCTCTATCTCAACGGACTGGGCGGCGATCGCGAACCGAAGAAGGCGCGTGGCCTCCTCGAACAGGCCGCCGACGACGGCAACCTGAAGGCCATGACCGGCCTCGCCCAACTGCTGCTCGCCGGCGTCGTCGGCGACGCGGACGAGGCCGGCGCCCGTGGCTGGTACGAGAAGGCCGCCGCGGCCGGCGACAAGAGCGCCGCCGATTGGCTCGCCACCCATGCGCCGGCCGCGACCCCCGATCTGTCGAAGGGCGCCCCCTGCGACGCCTCGGGGGGCGCCCCCGCCGATCCCTTGCGTTCGGTCAAACACCCCGGGGTGGAAACGGTCGATCCCAAAGTGGCCATCCCCGCCTGCGAAGCCGCCCACGCCGCCGCGCCCGACAACCTGCGTTGGGCCGACCAGCTCGCTCGCGCCTATCTCTCCGGCGGCCGCGACCTCGACGCGGTCCGCACCTTCCGCGCCGCCGCCGAAGCCGGATCCGCCTATGCGGCGCTGTGGATGGGCAATCTCCACCACCGCGGTCAGGCCGGTCTGCCGAAGGACGTCGCCGAGACCATCCGCTGGTGGGAGAAGGCGGCGGCGTCGGGCTCGCCCAATGCCATGCACAACCTCGGCCTGATCCTTCTCGACAAGGTCAGGAGCGGCGCCAGCGCCGATCCGGACGCGGACGCCGCCGCGGCGCTCTCCTGGTTCGAGAAGGGCGCGGCCATCGGCGAGCCCGACTCGATGGTCTACATCGGTCTGATCCACCGTGAGGGCCTCGGCGTGAAGCGCGACCGCGGCGCCTATGTCGAATGGCTGCGCAGGGCGGCGGAATTCGGCAGCGCCGACGCCATGCGCCTGCTCGCCGTCGACCTGCACAAGGGCGAGAGCGGCAAGAAGGACGACACGCTCGCCCGCAAGCTGCTCGAACGGGCGGTCGACACCGGCGACATCGGCGCTCAGGCCAACCTCGCCCTCTTCCTCCTCGAAGGCTGGGGCGGGCCGAAGGACCTCGCCCGCGCCCGCGCTCTCCTCGAAAAGGCGGTGGCCAGACAGAACCTCGACGCCGTCACCCTGCTCGCCAAGGCCCACGAGAGGGGCAACTTCGGCAAGCCCGACGTGAACGAGGCGACGGATCTATCGCCTCGCCGCCGACCTCGGCGACGAGGCGCCCGCCGAGGCGCTGAAGCGGCTGAAGTGACGCGATACGGGGTCTCCGTCCGTGTGCCCGGTTCCGAGGGTGCCGGCCCCGACGGGCCGGCGCATCTCGTGGGCTCGGCGGCGTCGTCTCACTTCGGGTCGATGCGCACGCCTTCGCCGTCGGCGAGTCCACCGAGCAGATGCCGACCTTCGGCGTCGACGCGGAAGATGCCGTACTTCGCCTTGGCGTAGGCGTCGGCGTGCCCCTCCTGGAACAGGAACGAGTGCGGTTCGATCTGGACGCGCTCGCCGAAACGGCCGCGACGTACCTGGAAGGCGTGCTCACCCGCGCCCACCGCGCCTTCGGAGAGGAGGCGCTTGTAGCGGCCGACCCGCTTGGGATCGAGCGTCAACACCAGGGTCGCCGTCGTCGTCTCCTCCGGCAGGGCGATCGTCTCGCGTTCGATCTTCCAGGCGAGACGCATGTAGTCGCCCTGGATGAGCGAGCGCGGATCGGCCGGGGCGAGTTCCAGCAACACCTCGTCGCCGGAGGCGAGCAACGCCTCCGCCTGCCACACCGCCGAGCCGAGAACGGCGGCCACCGCGACGCCGGCGAGAAGGAAGAGCGTCCGTCTCATGGCGTGTCCTCCCGATCCCAACCGCGCAGATGCATGAAACCGCGCGCCGCCAGGAGCAACGCGCCGCTGCCCACCAGGGTCGCCGACTTCACCAGGAAGGTCATGTCCTTGCCGTAGTACCAGAGCACCAGGAAGGCCGGCAGCGCCAGGATGCCGACCACCCGCATCGGCGTGTCGTGGAGCGCATGGCCGACGGTGAGCAGCAGCAACGCGAACAGGATGCCGGGCGCCCCGGCGAAGCCGAGCGCCACCACGCCGATCGTCGCCATCGCCAGCGGTTCGCGCGCCAGCCGGTCGAAGCCGCCCGCCGCCCAGGCGATCGCACCGATGAGCGACAGAACCAGCATCGCTTCCACCGGCCGCATGTCGAGCGGCGCTCGGCTCGCCCAGAAGCCGAAGCTGTGGCCGCTGGCGACGATGCAGACGACCGTTCCCATCGCGCCGAGCGCGGCGAGGCCGATCGGCCGCAACACCTGCGGCACCCGATGCGACAGGAGAAGCCCGCCGGCGACCGCCGTGGCGGCGGCGTGGAAGACCGCCAGACCGACGCTCGCGCCCGCGCCGAAATTGCCGCGCCCGAGCAGTTCCATCAGCGCCGAGGCGGCGACCGCATAGGGCGACAGCACCCGATCGAGCGACGAACCCGACACCGGATAGGTGGCGACCGTGACGATCGCCAGGGCGATGGTCGGGATCCACGGCGTGTGCTCGCCCCAGATCTGGATCGCCCCCGCCAGCACCAGGACCTTGCCGACCGCCAGCGCGGCGAAGCCGGCCTGCGCGAAGAAGTCGCGCCCGAGACCGGGGGCCGACCTCCCGAGTGCCATCGACATGGCGATCCCGGAGACGAGGAAGACGGTTCCCCAGGCGACGAGGCCGGGCCCGCTCCGCAACGAAATCAGGTCGGCGAGGAAGAGGAAGCCGAGAAAGAACACCGTCGCCAGCGCCGTGCCGACGGCGGCGAGGATCTTCAGATAGATCGGCGGATCGGGATCGAGGGCGGCGGCGTGGAGGGCGCTCGCCAGCCCCGGCGTCTCCTCGGCCGTGACGAGACCGGCGCGCCGCCAGGAGGCGAGCAGGGCGACGGCGTCGATCGAAGGGCGTCCGGTCATCACGAGACCTCCATCCGGCGAGCGACGCCGCGCAACCACGCCACCGCGCCGGCGAAGATCGCCAGCGTCGTCAGCCCCATCAGGAAGAAGATGCCGAGATCGGCTCGGCCGTTGCCGGTGAGGAGCTGGAAGATCATGAAGTCGAGCACCACCGCCGCGGCGATGGTCGTCACCGACAGGACCGCCACGTCCGGCCGCGCCCGCCGATAGACGACGAACAGCGCGGCGAAGACCACGGCGACGACCGCCGCCAGCACCCAGGTCACCGCGGTGAAGTGGTGGGGGCGATCGAGGAGCGTGAGCGCCGCGGTGGTCGCCGCGCCGAGGAGCGGCAGGACGAGGATGAACCGCGTCCACCGCGCCGCCGGCCAGACGACGCCGCGTCCGGCGAGAATTTCGCGCACCACCAGGAGCCCGCCGTCGAGCCCGATCAGCATCAGATGGAGCCCGGCGTGATGGGTGTCGTCGAAGGGACGCACCTGATCCCACCAGAACCTGACCGCGATGTTGGCGACCGCGATCCAGATCGCCCAGGCCGCCGCCGAATTCGCCAGCAGCACCCAGGCGAGCGTCGCCGCCGCCCAACCGGCGAAGAGCTGCCAGGCGTCGGCGCCGGTCTGATGGATCTGCCCCTCGACCGCCAGGAAGACGCCGACCAGCACCACCGCGGCGCTCACCGCGACGTCGGAGACGATGCGTCCGAAGCCGACGACCATGACGGTCGCCACCGCCGCCGCGATCATCGCCGCGATGGCGCCGAGCTTCACCATCGGCGGGATGTGGTTCCAGTTGAAGGCGAAGAAGTAGACGATGCCGACGAGCACCAGCGACGCCCCGACGACGGTGAGGAGGCGGGCCATCCACACGCCCCAACGTCGCGGCGGTTCGATGAGGCCGAGCCCGTGGTCGCGCGCCGCCGCCGAGATCAGGCCACGGGCGGCGAGACGATCGAGAATGCGCCGGTCCACCCGGATCACCGGCGGCGCCGACGCCTCGGTTACATCTGCGTTCATGCCGCACACCTCGTCTTGCAGCCGCCTCGCCCGTCGCTAGCATCGCCTCGACATCGAACGAGGTCGATCCATGCGCGCCGTTATTCTCGTCCCTCTCGCCGTCGCACTCGCCACCGGCCCCGCCGGGGCCACGACGCTCGACTGCCCGCTCGTCGGCGCCGTCTACACGCCCATCGACGCCGACGACGACTGGAGCGCCGAAGACGGCGTGACCAACGACTGGCGGATCACCCACGTCGCCCGCACCGACACGCCGTCGGATCGACCCTGGGTGATCCGCCTCGCCGAGCACCGGCAGAAGCTCTCCGCCGAATTCGCCGTCGCCCATCCGCCGGGCTTCGGCGGCGCCCATGTCTTCATGGTGAAGCCGCCGACCGGAAAACGCGTGCCGGCCGATGCACCCTCGGCCACGCTCCACTACTTCGCCGACGACCTGAAACGCCTCGACCCGGAGGCGGAGGGCGACCCGAAGGCGCCGCCCTACCTGCAACTGCCGGGCCTCTCCGAGGCGTTCTGGAACGGCAAGCGCGACGGTCGCCGCTTCGTTCCGCCGGACGGCATCTGGAAGCTCGCCGCCTGCCGCCCGTGACCTCTCGCCGGAGAACGACGAACGCCGGGGCGCGTCGGCCCCGGCGGTCGCCGCGTGATCAGTTGGTCTCGAGGCGATAGTGCGCCAGCGACGACCCGTTGTTGTGCACCTTGACGGTGAACGAACCGGTCCAGGCCGGGGTGAAGCGGCAATAGGCCGGATCGGTGTCGCGGCAGATCAGGTGACCGCCCTCGTCGAACACCTCGAGCATGATGTCGTTGGTGTCGGTGCCGACCGCCGCGACCTCCGCCGTCTGCTTGGCGCGGAAGCTCATGGTGCGCGAGTGGATGGTGCGGCCGGTGATCTGGCCGAGGCTGATGATGCCGCCGCCGACGCGTCCCTTGGTCGCCGAAGCCTTCACGTCGTCGGCCAGCGCGACGATGGTCTTGTCGTTCTTCGCGAGCGCCTTGGCCTCGTCGAGCAGACCGCCGACCACGTCGGTGGCCGCCACCGCCGGACCGGCGTCGGCACCGTCGGCCTTGCGCTCGACCACCTTGACGCCGACCGACGAGCGGATCTGCGCGGCGACGATCAGCGCCAGCGGGTCCTTGTTGGCGCGGCCATAGGCGGCGACCTGGGCGGAGAGATGCAGCTGTTCGACCGGCAGCGGCTCGGCCGGCTTCGTCGCCTCGCGGGAGACGTTCTCCTTGGCCTTGTCGGCCGGGGCGGCGGTCTGGGCCCGAGCCGCACCGATCGTCGAGACGGCGGCGGCGAGAGCGAGAGGAACGAGAATGCGGAGGGTCATCATGGTCTCCTTGCAGCCGATCGCGGACGCGCATCGGGTGTGTGGCTCGCGGCGTCGCGCCGCCGAGACGGGGGAAGGCGCAGGCCCACCGGTCAGTTGGTGAACATGCGATAGGGAACGGGGGCGGTGGAGCGGTTCTCCACCTTCACGTCGAACAGCGCCGTGCGGGACGGCGTCCAGCCGCAATAGGCGACCGCCGACGGATTGGGATCGCGACAGACCAGATTGCCGGCCTCGTCGTAGACCGAGACGTGGACGCTGCCGGCTCCGGAGAGCTCGACATAGGTCTCGGCGTAACGCGATCCTTCGAACTTCAGCTTGCGATACCAGTCGGTGCCGGCGGCGCGGACCGTCGCCCGGCTCATGCCGGCGCCGAGAACGAGGCCCTTGGTGGCGGAGGCCCGGATGTCGTCGGCCAGCGCCCGGATCGTCTCGTCCTTGCCGGCGAGCGCCACGGCTTCGCCGAGCAGTCCGTCGACCGTCGTCTCGCTCGCCGCCGGCGCGGCGGCCGCGGCCTCGCCGCTCTGCTCGGGAGCGCGATCGACGGCGCGGGCGCCGAGGCGCTGACGGATCTCCGCCGCCACGATCAGCGCCAGCGGGTTCTTGTCGGCCCGTCCCCAGGCGGCGAGGCGGGCGGAGAGGGCGAGCCGGCCGAGCGGCGCGGCGTCGCCGGTCTCTCCGGCGGAGGCCGAGGCGATCGGGACACATCCAAGAATTACAGCGGACACGAATCCGATCGCACCCGCTCGGGCGAGCGTCGGGAAAGCCATGGAGTCCCCTCCTCCGAAGCACCACGAGACGACGGATCGAACCGCACCACCATCGCTCGCAGAAACAATCTCGCAGATGGTGCCTTCCCCGACAATCCCGCGGAAGATGACGATTTCCGTCATGAAACGGGCTGTCGCGAAGATGACGGAGAACGTAACGCGAAATTTCAAACGAAGCGGCGCAAGGGGATACGAGGCTTCCTTTTCGTGAGGTGGTGTTCCGTGACCTTCCCGACGGTCTTTCGCATCTCGTCCGCGCGCCGATTCGATCCGACGGTGCTTCTTCTCGGCACTCTCGCCCTCGCCGCGGTGCTCTTCGGCGTCCGGCCGGCGCCCGCCGCGCCGCCGCCGATCGACTTCGCCGCCGCGGCCGAGCGGGTCGATCCCTCCTGCGTCGGCATTCTCGGCCGTGGTGCCGGCCGGTCGGGCGACCGCGGCGCCGGCTTCGTCCTGCGTCCCGGCGGCATCGTCGTCACCGCCGCCCATGTCGTCGCCGGCCTCGGCGAGATCGCCGTCCGCCTCGCCGACGGCGGCGAAGTCGCCGCCCGCGTGGTCGGCGTCGACGAACTCTCCGACGTCGCCGTGTTGCGGGTCCCCGCCGATCCGCCGCCGGTCGGTCTCGCCCCGGCCGGAAGCCTGCGCCGCGGCGTCGCCGTCGCGGCGATCGGCGATCCGCTCGGCTTCGCCGGAACCCTGACCGTCGGCCACGTGTCGAGCCCGGCCCGCCCCTTCGACGAGACCTCGCCCTACGACCTCGTCCAGCACGATGCGGCGCTCAACCCGGGATCGTCGGGCGGGCCGCTGATCGATGCCGAGGGCCGCGTCGTCGCCATGAACGTCGCCATCGCCGACGGCGCCCGCCGTCACGTCGGCATCGGTCTGGCGCTGCCGATCGAGGTGGTCGAGCACATCGCCGACCGCCTGCTCGCCGACGGCGACCTCGCCCGCCCGCGCCTCGGCCTGCGCCTGCGCGCCGCCGCGACGTTACGCGCGGCGATCCCGTCGCTGGCGGCGGGCATCGTCGTCGAGGCGGTCGAACCGGCTTCGCCCGCCGCCGCCGCCGGCCTCGAACCGGGCGATCTCCTCGTCGCCGCGAACGACCGTCCACTCGACCGTCCGCGCGATCTCGCCCGCGCCCTCGAGACCCTGCGCCCCGGCGACGAGCTGCGCCTGACGGCCCGCGCAGCCGAGAGAGAACGCACCGTCACCATCCGCCTCGCGGCTGCGCCGAGACGGCAACCGGCCACAGCGGCGCCCGAGGCGGTGTCCCTCGGCCTCGACCTCGAGCCCGGCGCCTCGCGCCGTATCGCCGCCGTCGCCCCCGACACCCCGGCCGGATCGGCCGGTCTCGCCGCCGGCGACGAACTGCTCGCCGTTTCCGGCCGGCGGGTCGAAGGCGAGGGCGGCGCGTCGCTCCTCAGGGCGGCGGAGGCGGCGCCCGCCCCGGGGGGCGTCGCGCTGCTGATGCGGCGCGGTGACGTGACCCGCCTCGTCGTGCTCGGGCCGCGCGGACGGCTCGACGCCGACGCGCCTTTCGGCTCCAATGCCGAAGCCCTTTCGAGTCACCTTTTCTGATCGGCCGGTGGAGCCCCCGATGGCATTGCGCGCCCTCATCATCGAAGACGACGCGGTCATGGCCGGCCACGTCGCCGACCTCCTCGCCGGCCGCGACTTCGCCACGGAAACCGCCGCCGACGGCGCCGACGGACTGCGCCGCGCCGCCGCGACCCCCTTCGACCTGATCGTCACCGACCGCATGTTGCCGGGCCTCGAGGGGCTCGACGTCATCGACCGGCTGCGCGACCTCGGCGTGACCACGCCGATCATGGTCGTCTCCGCCCTCGGCCTCGCCGGCGATCGGGTGCACGGCCTCGAGCGCGGCGCCGACGACTACCTCGCCAAGCCCTTCTCCGACGACGAGTTCCTCGCCCGCGTCCACGCCCTGTTGCGCCGCGCCCGCATCGAGCCGCACCCGGAGGTGCTGCTCGTCGGCGACATCGAGATCCGGGTGAAGGCGCGCACCGTCCATCGCGCCGGCCGCCACGTCGCCCTGTCGCCCAAGGAGTTCGAGCTGCTGCGCTGCCTCGCCGAACACGCCGGCCGCTACGTGCCGCGCTCGCTGCTGCTCGAACGGGTGTGGAAGCTGCGCTTCGATCCCCAGACCAACGTCGTCGACGTGCACGTCTCGCGCCTGCGCGGCAAGATCGACGACGGCTTCGACGGCACGGTCATCCGCTCGGCTCGCGGCGAGGGCTACATGCTGGCGGCGGACGCGCCGTGACCGCGCCCGTCCCGCCGCTCGTCGGCCGCTTCTCGCGCTCCTCGACCCTGCGCCTCGTCGGCGTCATCGCCGCCGTCTTCCTCGCCGCCGCCCTCGTCCTCGCCGTCGCCGTCTGGGCCACGGTGTCGACGGCGATGGAGCGCCGCATCCTCGACACCATCCGCACCGACGCCACCGGTCTCGAAGACGTCTGGCGCGAAGGCGGCATCGCGGCGCTCACCCGGGCGGTCGAGCGCCGGCGCGGCGAGACCGGCCCGGACGGCCACCGTCGCGTCCATCTGGTGGTGAGCCCCGAGGGCGAGAAGCTCGCCGGCGACTTCGACGCCTGGCCCAACGATCTGACCGCGGTCGGCGAGATCGTCCGCTTCCGTGACCCGACCTCCGGCGTCGCCTGGTCGGGCGTGATCCGCCACATCGCCGGCGGCCCGGACCTGCTCGTCGCCCACGACCGGGCCGAGCGCGAAGCGGTCATGGCGCGGCTCGCCGGCGATCTCGCCATCCCCATCCTCCTCGCTCTGATCGTCGCGGCGACGGTCACCGCCGTCGTCGGTCGCCGCCTGCTGGAGCGGGTCGAACGGGTCAACGCCACCGCGCGGGCGGTCGAGGCCGGCGATCTCACCGCCCGCGTCGCCGGGACGGGGCGCGACGAGTTCGGCCGCCTCGCGGCCCACGTCAACGCCATGCTCGACCGCATCGCCACCCTGGTCGCCGGCGTCCACCACCTCTCCGATCAGATCGCCCACGAGACCCGCACGCCGCTCGCCCGCCTGCGCTCGCGCCTCGAGCGCGCCCGCCGCGAGGCCGAAGCAGACCCCGGATCGCGCGGCGCGGTGCCGGCCCTCGACGACGCCATCGTCGAATCGGCCGAACTCATCGCCGTCTTCGCCGCCCTCCTCGACATCGCCCGCACTGAGGCGGCGGCGGGCGACGCCCGCGGTCTCGCCCATGTCGATCTCGCCGAGGTGGTCGGCGACGTCGTCGATCTCTACGAAGGGGTGGCGGAGGATCGGGCGGTCCGTCTCGCCGTCGCCGTCGCGCCGGCGGTGGTGCTGGGCGAACGCCTGCTGCTCACCCGCATGATCGCCAATCT
>CALMYM010000327.1 GCA_937873675.1 uncultured Alphaproteobacteria bacterium
GGGATCGGCAGCGAGGCGCGCGGCATGGACGCGTCCGATCAGCCCGGCGCCGACGAGGAGGATGCGGACGGGATCGCCGGATCCGCTGGTGTTCATCGATTCCGCCTCCTCTCGACTACACACGACCCGTCACCGTCACGCCGCCGTCTCGGCGAGCGATCCGCCGAGGAACAACTGACCGACGCGCGGGTCGTTCAGAATGATGTCGGCCCGGTCGAACATACGCGTCTGGCCGAGTTCGAGCACCAGCCCCCAGTCGGACATCGCCAGCGCCGAGCGGGCGTTCTGCTCGATCATCAGGATCGAGACACCCTGGTTGCGCTGTTCGATGAGGAAGCGGAACGTCTCCTCGACCAGCAGCGGCGACAGGCCGATCGACGGCTCGTCGATGAGGATCAGCTTGGGGTCGAGCAGCAGCCCGCGGGCGATCTCGAGCTGCTTCTGCTGACCGCCCGAGAGCGTGCCGGCCTGAACGTCGCGCTTCTCGCGCAGCGCCGGGAAACGGTCGAGCGCCTTCTCGATGCGCGCCGGCATGTCGGAGAGGCCGCGCCCGGCGGCGATGCCGCCGAGTTCGATGTTGTGGAACACCGACAGCTCCGGGAAGATGTTGCGGCCCTGCGGCACGTAACAGATCCCGGCTTCCAGAAGTGCGCGCGGTTCGAGATTGGTGACGTCGCGCCCGGCGAACTCCACGCGGCCTTCACGCGCGCGAAGAAGTCCGAACAACGTCTTGAAGACGGTAGACTTTCCCGCGCCGTTCGGGCCGATCACCGTGGTGATCGAGCCCTTCGGCACTTCGAAGGTGGTGCCGTTGAGGATGGTCATCTTGCCGTAGCCGGCGACCAGACCTTCGACCTTCAGGATCGGTTCTTCGCTCATGGCTCAGTGTCCCAGATAGGCTTCGACGACGGCCGGATCGGCGCGCACTTCGGCCGGTGTTCCCTGCGCCAGCACCCGGCCCTCGGCCATGACGACGACACGCGAGCACAGGCTCATGACGAAATCCATGTTGTGCTCGATGACGACGAAGGTCGCCCCCTGCTCGCGGTTGATCGCCTCGAGCCGCTCCTTCAGCGCCGCCAGCATCGTCAGGTTGACGCCGCCGGCCGGCTCGTCGAGCAGCACCAGCTTCGGCCCGGCCATGAAGGCCATCGCCGCGTCGAGCAGCTTCTGCTGGCCGTAGGAGAGGCCGCCGGCCTTCTGATCGGCGAGATGATCGAGCTTGAAGAAGGCGATCATCCGGTTCGCCGCATCGGTGAGCCCGGCGTCGCCGCGCCCGAACAGACGGCTGATCTTGGTGCCCTGGTGCTCCTGTCCGGCGAGGATGAGGTTTTCGCGCACCGACAGCGTCGGGAACACCTGGAGGAGCTGGAAGGTACGGCTGACGCCGAGCTTGTTGAGCTCGGACGGGTAGAGGCCGGTGACCGGCTTCCCCTCCAGCAGCACCTCACCGTCGGTCGGCGTGAGCTGGCCGAGGATGCAGTTGAACAGGGTCGACTTGCCACAGCCGTTGGGGCCGATGATGCCGAGGATCTCGCCCTTGTTCACGTGGAAGTCGACGCCGTCGACGGCGCGGATGCCGCCGAAATACTTCTTCATGCCCTTCACTTCGAGAACGCGGGTCATCGGGCCTCACTCCCCTCGAGCATGGGACGGGCGGCGGCGCGCATCGCCGCGGCGCGGCGTTGGGCGACGAGTTCGCGGGCGCGCTCGACGAGGCCGAGAATGCCGGTCGGGCTGAAACCCAGGGGGCCCGGCACCCCCGGGTCGAAGACCAGCGGGTCCCAGCCGCCGGTGACGCGCAGCAGTTCCGGCAGGACGAA
Organism: uncultured Alphaproteobacteria bacterium; assembly: GCA_937873675.1. Taxonomy (GTDB): domain Bacteria; phylum Pseudomonadota; class Alphaproteobacteria; order Rhizobiales; family Ancalomicrobiaceae; genus CALBKH01. The sequence continues at coordinate 1,824 of CALMYM010000327.1, forward strand.
GGACAGGAAGGCGCCGACGAAGGGCCCGAGGAAGAAGCCCGAACCGCCGACCACCACCGTCAACAGCATGACGAAGGAGGCGGAGATGGCGAAGGGCGCCGGATCGATGAACTCGACCAGCGGCGCGTAGAGCGCCCCGGCGAAGCCACCCCAGGCCGAGCCGATGGCGAAGGCGAGGAGCGTGTAGGTGCGGATGTCGACGCCGAGCGACGCCGCCCGCATCCAGTTCTCGCGCAGCGCCTGGAAGGCGCGGCCCCAGGGCGAGCGCAACAGCCACCACATGGCGAGCGACAGCACCACCGTCACCACCAGCACGAAGCGGTAGAACGGCAGGGCGCGGGAGAGGTCGAGCCCGAAGATCACCGGCCGCGGGATGTTGGAGAAGCCGTAGACGCCGCCGGTCAGCCATTCCTCGTTGCGGGCGACGAGGAAGACGAACATGGCGAAGGCCAGCGTCACGAAGGCGAGATAGTGGAACTTGACGCGCAGCGCCGGGAAGCCGAGGACGACGCCGACGCCGAAGGACAGCGCCCCCGAAACGAGGAAGGCCACCGGCCAGGCGACGCCGTGGTTCTTGGTCAGGATCGCGGTGGCATAGGCGCCGATGCCGACGAAGGCCGCCTGCGCCAGCGACTTCAGGCCGGCGTAGCCGAGGGTGAGGTTCAGCCCCATGGCGGCGATCGCCATCACCAGCCACAGCGACACGACGTAGAGGCCGTAGGACTTGAAGCCGGCCGGGATGAACCACAGGAGCGGCGCGGCGATGACGATCACCGCCAGATCGGGGTCGAGGCGGCGGATCATACGGTGCGCTCCTCGCGACGGCCGAGGAGACCCTCGGGCTTGAACAGGATGAAGACGACCAGGAGGCCGAGCGGCACGGCGGTGCGGTAGCCCGACGAGACGTAGGCGGCTGCGAGATTGTCGACGAGACCGACGATGAAGCCGCCGGCGAGCGCGCCGCGCACCTGATTGAAGCCGCCGACGATCGCCGCGATGAAGGCGGAAAGGCCGATGACCTCGCCGTTGGAGAACTTGGCGAGATAGATCGGCGAGATCAGGTAGGAGGCGAGCACCGCGAGCCCGGCGTTGATCAGGAAGGTCAACAGGATCATTCGCTCGACCCGGACGCCGAGGATGCGGGCGACCGTCGGGTTCTGCGCGGTGGCCTGCATGGTGCGGCCGAGCCGGGTGCGGGTGACGAAGAGCTGCAGCGCCACGATCGCCGTGATCGCCACCACGAAGACGGCGACGTCGCGGAGCGACACCGCGGCGCCGAGGAGCGAGAAGGTGCCCTCCGGCACCAACGACGGGAACTGCGCGGCTTGTGCGGAGTAGCCGTCCTTGGCTCCCTCCTTCATCAGGATCGACAGCGCCATGGTGGCGATGGCGAGCGGCAGGACGCCGTGCTTCAGCATCGGGTCGACCAGGAAGCGCTTGAAGCCGAGGCCGAAGAGCAACAGGAAGACGACCGTCGCCAGGATCGCCGCCGCCCAGAACGGCAGATGCAGGAGATCGCGGGCGGCGAGCGCCAGGATCGCCGGCAGCATCACGAACTCGCCCTGGGCGAAGTTGATCGTCTGCGAGGTCTGCCACACCAGGGTGAAGCCGATCGCCGCCAGGGCGTAGATCGCGCCCGTTGCGAGACCGGCGACCAGGAGCTGGAGGAACTGATCCATCGGGGATCCTCGGGGTTCGATGGTGCGGCCGCGCCGCAGCCTTCGCCGAGCGGTGAACGCGAGCGCATCCGCCGGTCGGGCGTCGGGGTCGACATCCGGTGTTCGGAAGAGACGGGCGGGAGGGCGAAGCCCCCCGCACCGTCGAGTGCGGCATTCGTCGAGGGAGTCCGGCGGATGCCGATGGCGGAGCCGGATCAGGGATTGATCATCGGCAGGACCTTGGTGATCACTTGGCGGCCGTCTTTGACCTCGGCGAGGAAGCTCTCGCGGTCGACGTCGCCGACGTCGTTCCACTTGGTCTCGATGAGGATGCCGGGCACGTCCTTCGGCGAGATGCGCAGGCCGTGCATGGTCTTCATCAGGGCTTCACGGTCGAAGGAGCCGTTCTTCTCGGTGGCGGTCTTGATCGCCCACACCGAGGTGTAGCCCTTGATGCCGTTGTGGTCGGACTTGTAGTTGTACTTGGCCTGGAAGGCGTCGGAGAAGGTCTTGAAGCCGGGGATCGGCGCGTCGACCGACAGACCGACGTGACCCTTGACGCCGTTCGCCGCTTCGCCGGCCAGTTCGATCACCTTGGCGCCGAGCAGGGTCGTCTCGCCGACCAGCGGCTTGTCGATGCCCTGCTGCTTGGCGGCGCGCAGGAAGCGGGCGCTCTCCTCTTCGTTCAGATAGACGAAGACGGCGTCGGCGTTCGAGCCCTTCACCTTGATGGCGTCGGCGGCGAAATCGGCCTGACCGGATTCGGTGGCGATGTCGGCGGCCACCGCGATGCCGCGCTTCTGCAGCTCGGGGATCATGGCGTCGCGACCGCCCTTGCCGAAGTCGTTGTTGACCCAGATGATCGCCACCGACTTGGCCTTGAGGTCGTCGCGGAACCAGTTGGCGAGCTTGGGCATCGCGTCGGCCTGATTGAGCGACGAGCGGAAGAGGTAGGGGTTGCCCTGCTTGGTGAGCGAGGCCGCCTCGCCGCCGACGAACTGCGGCACGCCGGCCTTCTGGGCGATCTGCATCGAGGCGCCGATCGGGCCGGAGAACACCGGGCCGAGGACGACGTAGGTGCCCTCGTCGATGGCGCGCTGCACGGCGGCGCGAGTGTTGCCCGGGTTGGTCTGGGTGTCGTAGTGGGCGATGTCGATCTTCTTGCCGAGGATGCCGCCCTTGGCGTTGATCTCGGCGACGGCGAGGTCGACGCCGTTCTTCCAGTTGGTGCCGGCGGTGGCGCCCGCGCCGGAGAGCTCGATGACGTCGATCAGCTTCACGGTGTCCTCGGCCGCGACCGGGACGACGAAGGCGACGGTGGCGAAGAGAGCCGCGGCGAAGGTGATTTTCATTTCGGTTTCCTCCCGATGACGGACGGTTCCTGAGACCGTCTCTTGTGCTGATCCCGGCCCGCGCGGGGTCGGGATCGATGGTGCGAAGTCGACCCTCGGGCCGCCCTCACAGATATTCGACGATGTCGCCGCCCCGGCGCAGCTCGGCGAGCGCGGCCATGCGGGCCGGCGCATTGACGGCGCCGTAGAGATCGTAGCCACCCTTGCGGCTCACCACTTCGAAGAAGAAGCGGTCCTGGAAGGGCGTGCCGTAGAGGTGAAAGAACTCCGCCTCGCCGGCGCGGTCGTAGAGGATGCCGAGGCTCTGCATCTCGTCGACCAGCGCGTCGTCGAGGCCGAAGCGGGCGGCGACGTCGGCGTAGTAGTTCGGCGCGATCGACAGGATCGGCGCGCCCGCCGCCTTCAGCGCCCGCGCCGCCGCCCAGATGTCGGCGGTCTCGAAGGCGATGTGGTGGACGCCGGCGCCGGAATAGGTCGAGACCGACCGCGCCGTGGCGGTGCGCCGACCTTCCGAAATGTTGAGCGGCATGCGGATGCGGCGCGAGGCGTTGGAGACGGCGCGCGAGCGCACCAGCCCGTAGGGGTCCGGCAGCAGCCAGGTGGTCTCCGGCTCGAGGCCGAGGACGGCGCGATGGAACAGCACCCAGCTGTCGAGATCGTCCTCGGGCAGCGCCTCGGCGACATGGTCGATGCGGCGCAGCCCGGCGGCCGAGCGGGCGGGGGTGTCGCCGAGAACGAAGTCGCTCTCGAAGGCGTAGGCGCCGCCGGCGTCGCGGCCGGTGAAATAGACGAGGCTGCCGTCGTGATTGCGGATCGCCGGGATCGTCATCTCGCCGGCGCCGATGCGGCCCTCGAAGCGGGCCGCGCCGTAGCTCTCGGCGCGTGCGAGCGCGGCGTGCGGATCGTCGGTCTCGAGCGCCAGGGCGCAGACCGAGGGACCGTGCATCAGGTAGTAGGCCTGGGCGACGCTGTCGCGCTCGGAGTTGATGACGAAGCGGATGTCGCCCTGCCCCCACAGGTCGACATCCTTCGAGCGGTGGCGGCCGAGCTTGGCGAAGCCGAAGGGGGCGAGCCACGCCTCGAGTTCGGCGCGCGCCCCGTGGTCGACGGCGAACTCGACGAAGGCGAAACCGTCGAGATCGGCGGCCGGCGGCGGATCGAAGAGCTCGACCCGGCGGCGGATGCGTTTCTTCTCGCCGGCCGGCGCGGCGGCGGCGTCCGCCGCGAGCAGACCGCGGGTCTTCTCCTCGAGCCAGAGCAGCGAGCGCATGGCGTCGCGGGCGGTGGTGCGCGGCGCGGCGCGGCGCAGTTCGTCGTTGAAGATCTCGAGGCTGATCGGCCCGGCATAACCGGCGGCGATCACCGCGCGCAGGAAATCCGGCACGTCGAACTCGCCCTGCCCCGGCAGGCAGCGGAAATGGCGCGACAGGGTCAGCGCCGTCATGCCGAGGCGCGGCGCGTCGGCGAGCTGGACGAAGAAGATCCGTTCGCCCGGCACCTCGGACAGCGCGCTCCAGTCGTCGGGCAGCGCCAGGGTGTGGAAGCTGTCGACGATCAGGCCGAGGTGAGGATGGTCCGCCTTCTCGACCAGCCGCCAGGCGTGATCGAAGGTCTTGATCCGGGTGCCCCAGGAGAGCGCCTCGAAGCCGATCTTGAGGCCGCGCTTCGCCGCCCGTTCGGCCAGCGCTCGAAGCTGCGCCGCGGCGCGTTCGTCGTCGTCGATGGCGTCGGGCGAGACGTTCGAGCACACCAGCATCAAGGGCGCGCCGAGATCGCCCATCAGGTCGAACTTGCGCTCGGCGCGATCGAGATTGCGCGCGAAGGCGGCATCGTCGACGCCTTCGAGATCGCGAAACGGTTGGAACAGTTCGATGGCGAGGCCGAGATCGGCCGCCATCGCCGCCACCTGCCGGGGATTGCCGGGGAAGAAGGTCAGATCGTTCTCGAAGATCTCGACGCCGTCGAAGCGGGCGATGGAGATCGCCTCGAGTTTCTCCGGCAGCGTACCCGACAGCGAGACGGTGGCGATCGAGCGCCGCATGTCGTTCTCTCCCTGACCTCCGGCCATCGTTTTCCGATGTGCCGCGCGGGCGCCGTCTTCGGCGTCTCCGCATTGGTTGCCCGTAATCTCCCTCATGCACCGGCATGGCGCACGGGGCCGTCGTCATGTTCCGACATGACGAAAGTCACTTTTTACAATCGATTGAAATCGACATGGAGGAGGGCCGTGGGCCGTAGGGTGGAAAGAGCGCAGCGAATTCCACCGTCGGCGTCGCGGCGCGGCTTCACGGACGGATCGCAGGGTCCTCGTCGCCCGATGGTCGGTCCCCGCGCTCCTTCCATGGATTCGGCCGGTGGAATTCGCTGCGCTCTTTCCACCCTACACATCCGGCCCACCCGTTCCGCTCTCGTCTCACCGCCGCGGCCGGCCGAGCGCTTTCACCGCCAGTTCGGTGCGGGTCTGGACGTGCAGCTTCTCCATGATGCGGCTGACGTAGTTCTTCACCGTGCCCTCGGCGAGGAAGACCGCATCGGCGATCTCGCGGTTGGAACGACCCTTGGCGACGAGGGCGAGGATCGCCTCTTCGCGTTCGGTGAGCGGCTCGTCGGCCGCGCCCCCCTCCCCCGCTACCGGCACCTGCGGCCGGGCGCGTCGGAACTCCTCGAAGACCTTGCGGGCGACCAGCGGCGACAGCCGCGATTCGCCCCGCTTCACCGCCCGGATGGTGTCGAGGATCTCGTCCTCGGACGTATCCTTGAGGAGATAGGCCTGCGCCCCGGCGGAGATCGCCTCGAACACCAGATCGTCGGTGTCGAAGGTGGAGAGCGCCACCACCTGGGTCCCCGGATGCTCGGCGACGATGCGGCGGGTCGCGGCGATGCCGCCGAGGCGCGGCATCTGGATGTCCATCAGCACGATGTCGGGACGATAGCGGCGGACGAGATCGATCGCCTCGACGCCGTCGGCGGCCTGCCCGACCACCTCGATGTCCGGCTCCATCTGGAACATGGTGGCGAAGGCGCGGCGGATCAGCTGCTGATCCTCGGCGATGACGACGCGGATGGTCTCGATCGGCGCGGCGGCATCCGCAGGGGGCTCTGGGCGGTCGCTCGGCGCCATCGGTCTCGTTTCCCGTTTCGCTCGATGAGAACGCCGTCCGCCGACCGCGGTCAAGCGTCCGCGGCGTAGCGGGCGAGCCGCTCGCCGAGAGTGCCGGTGTGCAACTCGAAGAGATGGCCGTCGGGATCGTGGAAATAGATCGAGCGCCCCTCGCCGGGAACCCGCGGCCGCCCCTCGCGCAGGTCGAGACCGAGCGAACGCACCGCGGCGAGCGACCGGTCGTAATCCGCCTCGGCGATGCGGAAGGCGACGTGGTCGTAGCTGCGGGTCGCGTCGCGCTCGCCCTGCATGACGGCGATCCAGATCGGCGCCGGCGCATCGGCATCGCCGGCCGCGCCGCCGACCAGGAAGAAGCGTTCCGGCGACAGCGAGAAGGTCTTCTCGCCGCTGTCGTAGACGCGGCGAGCCGCGAGCACGGCCGTCAGGATCTCCTCCATGCGGTCGAGATCGCGGACGACGAAGGTGATGTGGCTGAGACCGAGAACCATGCCGACAGCAGAACCCGAGGCGCGACCGAAGGCAAGCGGGAGGAACCGGCCGCGACAAAGATCGCAGAAGACGAACGGGGGCCTCTCGCGAGCCCCCCCCTGCGCCTCCGAAGACGCCGGGATTCGCGTCCGCCCGCCCCTCACCCGTGCCGCGTGAATCCCTCCGGCGCCGCTGCGACGAACTCCCGTGTCCCACCGCGCCCATCCGGCAGCACCAGCCGGTGGGCGTGCAGCATCAGCCGCGGCGCGGCCCGCCCGTCGCCATAGAGCCGGTCGCCGAGGATCGGATGGCCGAGGAGCTTCGCGTGAACGCGCAACTGGTGCTGCCGCCCGCTCTCGGGACGGAAGGCGACGAGGCTCGACCGCCCGTCGGCCGCCACCTCCAGCACCTCCCAGCCGGTCGCGGCGGAAAGCCCCTCCGGGTCGTCGGCCGCGGCGGCGACCGTGCGCCCGCCCTTGGCCGTCGCCACCTTCTTCAAAGGCGTCGCGATCCGCCCGGTCCGCGGCTCGGGCACGCCCTCCACCACCGCCAGATAGGTTTTCTCCACCGCCCGCGAAGCGAAGGCGCGGCCGAGGCTTTCGGCGAGACGAC
>CALMYM010000328.1 GCA_937873675.1 uncultured Alphaproteobacteria bacterium
CGCCTCGCAGATGCGCGCCTTCATCGACCAGACCGGCGGACTGTGGTTCCAGGGTAAGTTGATCGGCAAGGTCGGCTCGATCTTCACCTCGTCGGCGACCCAGCACGGCGGTCAGGAATCGACCATCCTCGGTTTCCTGCCGACCCTGCTCCACCACGGCATGGTGGTGGTCGGCCTGCCCTATTCCTACGCCCCGCAGATGACGCTCGACGAGATCGCCGGCGGCTCGCCCTACGGAGCCACGACCATCGCCGCCGGCGACGGCTCGCGCCAGCCGTCGAAGATCGAACTCGACGCCGCCCGCTTCCAGGGCAAGCACGTCGCCGAGATCGCGGCGAAGCTCGCGGGTTGAGACCGGGACGACGAACCACGTCGCCCGCGCGGGTCGTGCCGGCAATGCTCGGCCTTCGGCGCGGGCGGCGTTGCCGCACGGCAACAGTCGGCATCCCTGCCGCGCCGCCTTGCCGCGTCGGCGGTCTCTCATGCTAGTCTCCGACGGATGAAGGCGGGGGCAGGTATGACGACGATGCGACGGATCCAAAACGGCACGGCTCGTGCGGCGCGACGGGGCGCCGTTCTCGCCGCCGCGACCACGGCCCTCTTCGCCGGCTCGGCGGCTCATGCCGCCGAAGCGCACGGCATCGACGGGGCGGCGCTCACCGGCTGGTGGGCCATCCCCTTCGTCGGCATCCTCCTGTCGATCGCCGTCATGCCGCTCGCCGTGCCGCACTTCTGGCATCACCACTACGGCAAGGTGGCGGCGGCCTGGGGTCTCGCCTTCGTCGTGCCCTTCGCCATCCTGCACGGCGCGGGTCCGACCGGCGGCGAGGTGCTGCACACGGCGCTCCTCGAATACATCCCCTTCGTCATCCTGCTGTGGGCGCTCTTCACCATCTCCGGTGGCATCCTGATCACCGGTAACCTGCACGGCAGCCCGCGCCTCAACACCTCGATCCTCGCCATCGGCACGGTGCTCGCCTCGCTCATCGGCACCACCGGCGCTTCGATGGTGCTGATCCGGCCGCTGCTCAGAGCCAACGACGAACGCCTCCACAACGTCCACGTCGTGGTGTTCTTCATCTTCCTGGTGTCGAACATCGGCGGCTCGATGACGCCGCTCGGCGATCCGCCGCTGTTCCTCGGTTATCTCAAGGGCGTCGGCTTCTTCTGGACGACGATCCACATGGTCGAGGAGACGGCCTTCGCCGCCGGCATCCTGCTCGTGCTGTTCTTCCTCGTCGACCGTCATCTCTACCACAAGGACGAGGCCTTCAAGGCGCTGCGGCGCGACCCCACCCCGGACACGCCCGGCATCGGCATCGAGGGTCGACGCAACATCCTGCTGCTCCTCGTCGTGGTCGGCGGCGTGCTGCTCTCCGGGTCGTGGAAGCCGGGGATCGCCTTCCACGTCGGCAACGTCGAGCTCGAGCTGCAGAACATCGCCCGCGACGTCATCCTGCTCGCCGCCGGCATCACCTCGCTGTTCGTCACGCCGAAGCGCATCCGTGAGGGCAACGAATTCGGTTGGGGCCCGATCCTCGAGGTCGCCAAGCTCTTCGCCGGCATCTTCGTGACGATCATTCCGGTCATCGCCATGCTGAAGGCCGCCCAGAACGGTGCCTTCGCGCCGCTCGTCGCCCTGGTCAACCACGCCGACGGCAGCCCCAACAACGCCATGTACTTCTGGCTGACCGGCATCCTGTCGTCGTTCCTCGACAACGCCCCGACCTACCTCGTCTTCTTCAATCTCGCCGGCGGCGATCCGCAGCACCTGATGAACGACATCCCCTGGACGTTGCTCGCCATCTCCTGCGGCGCGGTGTTCATGGGCGCCAACAGCTACATCGGCAACGCCCCCAACTTCATGGTCAAGGCGATCGCCGAAGAAGGCGGCGTCAAGATGCCGAGCTTCTTCGGCTACATGGTCTGGTCGTTCGGCATCCTGATCCCGCTCTTCGGCCTGATCACGCTCGTCTTCTTCCACTGGTGAGGCGATGGCCGAGAGCGAGCCGGACCTCACCGCTCCACCGCCCTCCCGCCCCGAGGAGACGCTGCTCGTCACCCGCGGCGTGAAGCGGCATCTCGTCCAGCTCGGCTTCGCCGTGGTCGAGGAACTGCCGCTCGCCTCCGGCCGGCGCGCCGACGTGGTGGGCCTGTCGCCGGGCGGCGACATCTGGATCGTCGAGGTGAAGTCGTCGGTCGAGGATTTCCGCGTCGATCAGAAATGGCCGTTCTACCGGCTCCATTCCGACCGATTGTTCTTCGCCACCAGCCCGCGCGTGCCGCTCGACATCTTCCCCGAGGACTGCGGCCTCATCCTCGCCGACGCCCACGGCGGCGAGATCCTGCGCGAGGCGCCGGAACACCGCCTCGCCGCCGCCACCCGCAAGGCGATGACCCTGCGCTTCGCCCGCGCCGCCGCCGTCCGCCTCCACCTCCTCGCCGACCCGCGCATCCTCGGCAACGTCGAGGTGGGGTGAAGGAGTCCGAACACCGATCTTCGCCGGAGATGAGGCCGTCGAGCGTCGCACTCGTCGAGATCACCGGTCGGCCGTTCGTATCGTCTCGGGGCCCCGCCACGCCGTCATTGCCGGGCTCGACTCGGCAACCCGTCGGCGGATCCTCCGCGGGAGAGTTCCGGTGGGTCGCCGGGTCGAGCCCGGCGATGACGGGGAGGGGGCGATGCGAACCGAGGGAGGCCCGCGGCGAGGTGACCATCCGCCTCACCGCACCCCGCATTCGGCTTTGCCCCTCGCCGCTTCGCCTGCTAAAAGCGGGCCGACCCGAACGAGGAAGGGCAAATCCCATGCGCAGCGCCTCCGTCACGCGCACGACGAAGGAAACCGACATCGCCGTGACCGTCGCTCTCGACGGCACCGGGACCTACGACGTCTCGACCGGCATCGGTTTCTTCGATCACATGCTGGAGCAGCTGTCGCGCCATTCGCTGATCGACATCACCGTGCGGGCCAAGGGCGACCTCCACATCGACCAGCACCACACGGTGGAGGACGTCGGCATCGCCCTCGGCCTCGCGCTGAAGCAGGCGATGGGCGACCGCAAGGGCATCTCGCGCTACGCCGATGCACATCTGCCGATGGACGAGACGCTGACGCGTTGCGCCGTCGACGTGTCCGGCCGGCCGTTCCTGGTGTTCCGGATCCCGTTCACCCGCGACAAGATCGGCGACTTCGACACCGAACTCTTCGAGGAGTTCTTCCGGGCGTTCGCCTTCAACGCCGGGCTGACGCTGCACGTCGAGACCCTCTACGGGGTGAACAACCACCACATGATCGAATCCGCCTTCAAGGCGACGGCCCGCGCCCTGAGGAGTGCTCTCGCCGTCGATCCCCGTCAGGCCGGATCGATCCCCTCCACCAAGGGTGCGTTGGGAGACTGACCATGGCGACCTGGACGGTGCACGCACCCGAGGGTGACCTCGGCGAAGCGATCGCGGCCGACCGGCTGGTCTTCACCCGTGAGGGCTTCGCCTGGGTGGCGCTGTTCCTGCCCTTCCTGTGGGCGCCGTTCCACCGGCTGTGGCTGGTCTTCCTCGCCTGGCTCGGCGTCAGCGTCGGCATCGAGGCGATCGACCTCCTGGTGTCGGACGTCGCCGGCACGGTGCTGTCGGCCGCCTTCGCGCTGTGGTTCGCCGCCACCGCCTTCGACCTGAAGCGCTGGACGCTGGAGCGCCGTGGCTGGCGTCTCGTCGGCCTCGCCAACGGGTCCGACCTCGACGAAGCCGAGGCGCGCTTCTTCGCCAAGGTGGCCGGCGCCAAGGGCGGTATCGCCGTGCTGCCGCCGCCGCCGCCGCCCGCCCCGCGTTTCGAAACGCCGTTGACCCCGCCCCGCGACCTGCCGCCGATCGTCGGCTTCGCGGGCGTTCCCGGAGACAGACCATGACCGTCGCGCTCATCGACTACGGCGCCGGCAACCTGCGCTCGGCCGAGAAGGGCCTGGAGCGGGTGGCGCACGAGATCGGCCGCGACCAGAAGGTCCTGCTGACCCGCGACCCCGATGTGGTGGTCAGGGCCGACCGCGTGGTGCTGCCCGGCGACGGCGCCTTCCCGTTCTGTCGCAAGGGCGTGTCGGCGATCGACGGCATGGACGAGGCGCTCACCGAGTTCGTCACCCGGCGTGGCCGGCCGTTTCTCGGCATCTGCGTCGGCATGCAGCTCCTCGCCACCCGCGGCCTCGAGCACGAGCCGACCGACGGCTTCGGCTGGATCGACGGCGAGGTGAAGGCGATCGAACCCGGTCCCGAGCACCTCAAGGTGCCGCACATGGGTTGGAACACCATGACCCTGGTGAACCCGCACCCGGTGCTCGACGGCATCCGTCTCGGCCCCGACGGGCTCCACGCCTATTTCCTCCACTCCTTCGCCTTCGACGTGAAGCACCACGCCGATCTCGTCGCCCACGCCGACTACGGCCGGCCGGTGACGGCGATCGTCGCTCGCGACAACGTCGTCGGCACCCAGTTCCACCCAGAGAAGAGCCAGACGCTCGGTCTCGCCCTCCTCGCCAACTTCCTGAAGTGGGCGCCCTGAGAGGATGTGAGAGAATGCCCGGCGCGGGCATGCGAGAAGCGGAGATCGGTGCCCCCGAGGGCATTCTCTCGCAACCTCGATCCTCTCACGGCCTACGGCGGCGACCCTTCGAAGAACGATCGGACGATACGATGATCCTCTTTCCCGCCATCGACCTGAAGGACGGCCAGTGCGTCCGCTTGAAGCTCGGCGACATGGACCAGGCGACCGTCTACAACGACGACCCCGGCGCGCAAGGCTCCGCTTTCGCCGATCTCGGCTTCCCCTGGCTGCACGTCGTCGACCTCAACGGCGCCTTCGCCGGCCGCTCGGTCAACGGCGCGGCGGTGGAGAAGATCCTCGCCGCCGTTTCCGGCCGCATGAAGGTCCAGCTCGGCGGCGGCATCCGTGATCTCGCCGGCATCGACGGCTGGCTCGCCAAGGGCATCACCCGCGTCATCCTCGGTACCGTCGCGGTGCGCGATCCGGCGCTGGTCAAGGAGGCCTGCCGGCTCCATCCCGGCCGCATCGTCGTCGGCATCGACGCCAAGGGCGGCAAGGTGGCGGTCGAGGGCTGGGCCGAGGGCTCGGAGCTGACCGCCGTCGATCTGGCGAAGAAGTTCGAGGACGCCGGCGTGGCGGCCATCGTCTACACCGACATCGATCGCGACGGCATCCTCAAGGGCCTCAACATGCCCTCGACGTTGGAGCTCGCAGCCGCCGTGAAGATCCCGGTGATCGCCTCGGGCGGCCTCGCCTCGCTCGACGACGTGCGTGCGATGCTGGCGCCGGAGGCGCGCATCCTCGAAGGCGCCATCACCGGCCGCGCCCTCTACGACGGCCGTCTCGATCCGAAAGAGGCGCTGGCGCTGATCGCCGCGAAGAGGGCCGCCTGATGCTCAAGGCTCGCGTCATCCCCTGTCTCGACGTCAAGGACGGCCGCGTCGTCAAGGGCGTCAACTTCGTCGACCTGATCGACGCCGGCGATCCGGTCCAGGCGGCTTCGGCCTATGACGCCGCCGGCGCCGACGAGCTCTGCTTCCTCGACATCACGGCCTCCTCGGACAACCGCGGCATCATCCTCGACGTGGTGCGCCACACCGCGGAGGTCTGCTTCATGCCGGTCACCGTCGGCGGCGGCATCCGCACCCTCGACGACATTCGCAACCTGATGAAGGCCGGCGCCGACAAGGTGTCGATCAACACCGCCGCGGTGAAGGATCGCCAGTTCGTGGCCGACGCGGTGCGTCAGGTCGGCGGCCAGTCGGTGGTCGTCGCCATCGACGCCAAGCGCGTCTCCGAGCCGGGCGAAGCGCCGCGCTTCGAGGTCTTCACCCACGGCGGCCGCAACCGCACCGGCATCGACGCCATCGACTACGCCCGCGAGGTCGTGGCGCTCGGGGCGGGCGAGATCCTGCTCACCTCGATGGACCGCGACGGCACCAAGATCGGCTTCGATCTGGCCCTCACGCGCGCGGTCTCCGACGCGGTACCGATCCCGGTCATCGCGTCCGGCGGCGTAGGCACCCTCGATCATCTGGTCGAGGGCGTCACGAAGGGCGGGGCGAGCGCCGTGCTCGCCGCCTCGATCTTCCATTTCGGCACCTACACCATCCGCGAGGCCAAGGAACACATGGCCCGCGCCGGTATCCCGATGCGCCTCGACGGCTGACCGCGAGCGGTCCGCCGCAGGTTTCCGTCGCCCGACTACGACGAGCGAGTTACGCACAATGTCCGACTTCACTCTCGCCGACCTCGAGACCATCATCGCGCGGCGTTCGACCTCGGACGACGAGAAGTCCTACACCCGCAAGCTGGTGGGCAAGGGCATGGCGCATTGCGCCAAGAAACTCGGCGAAGAGGGGGTCGAAGCGGCGCTCGCGGCGGTGGCGGGGTCCCGCAAGGAACTCGTCGGCGAAGCGGCCGATCTCCTCTACCATCTCCTGGTGGTGTTGCGGGTCGCCGACGTGCCGGTCGCGGAAGTCATGGACGAGCTCGCCGGACGGACCGTCCGCACCGGGCTCGAGGAGAAGGCGTCGCGACCGAAGGACTGAGCGGCGACGCACCGATCGGCCACTCGGGGCCGGATCGGGTGACGGCGCGGTTCTCGGCGGTGGTCCCGGAAGAGGATCCGGGCGGCGGAGGGGGTTCCACTGGTGGATCAACAGACCGATCGCCGCGGCCGTCGCGAGACGACCGCCAAGTCGGGCGAACTGTCGCCCTATCGCCGCTTCGAGCGCGAGGAATGGGCCCATCTGCGCGCCGACACGCCGCTCACCCTCGACGAAGCCGATCTCGTGCGCCTGCGCGGCCTCAACGATCCGGTCAGCCTCGAAGAGGTGGTGAAGATCTATCTGCCGCTGTCGCGCCTGCTCTCCCTCTACGTCGAGGCGACGCAGGGGCTGTTCTCGGTCACCAACAGCTTCCTCGGCGGCGAGGGCGCCAAGGTGCCCTTCGTCATCGGCATCGCCGGCTCGGTGGCGGTCGGCAAGTCGACCACGGCGCGTATCCTGAGGGCGCTGCTGTCGCGCTGGTCGTCGAGCCCCAAGGTCGATCTGGTGACGACCGACGGCTTCCTCCTGCCCAACGCGGTGCTCGCCCGTGAAGGCCTGATGCGCCGCAAGGGCTTCCCGGAGAGCTACGACCTGCCGGCCCTGCTCGAGTTCCTCGCCGCCATCAAGGCCGGCAAGGGCGCGGTGACGGCCCCGGTCTACTCCCACCTCGTCTACGACGTGGTGCCGGGCGAGACCATCACCATCGACCAGCCCGACATCCTCATCCTCGAGGGGCTCAACGTCCTGCAGACCTCGAAACTGCCGAAGAACGGCGCCGGGCTTCCCTTCGTCTCCGACTTCTTCGACTTCTCGATCTACCTCGACGCCGACGACGTGCTGCTGCGCCAGTGGTACGTCGAGCGCTTCATGCGCCTGCGCGAGACGGCGTTCCGCAATCCGCAGAGCTACTTCCATCGCTACGCCCAACTGACCGATGCCGAGGCGACCCACACCGCCGACGATCTGTGGACCAACATCAATCTGGTCAATCTCCACGACAGCATCCGCCCCACCCGCCCGCGTGCCGACCTGGTGCTGATCAAGGGCGCCGACCACCGCATCCAGTCGGTGGATCTGAGGAAGCTGTGAGTGGGTGAGCCATCGGGCTCCATCTCGCCGACCCGGCTTCTCCGGGCCTTTTCCTTGGCAAAGTGATCTCTGCGTGCCTTCGAGGGGATGGGGAGGGCGTCGTGCGCGATCCTTCGAGACGGGCCTTCGGCCCTCCTCAGGATGAAGCGTTCGAGATTTCCCGGAGAAAATGAGCGCTTCATGTTGAGGAGGCGTCCGAAGGGCGCCGTCTCGAAGCATCTCGCACCGAAGTGAGGACGCGCCGATCGAGTACGCTAGAGGCTACCGGAGGCGGGGGAACTCACCCCGCCCGGCCACCGAAGCCGCGCCGCCCGTTCACGCTGCCCCGAAGCCGCCGTGGCGAGCCGGGCCCGGCGCTGATACTGTGCCGGCGGACCATCTCCGCGAAGAGACCCCCATGCTCGCCGACAAGCGCATCCTCCTCGTCATCGGTGGCGGCATCGCCGCCTACAAGTGCCTCGACCTCATCCGCCGGCTGCGTGAGCGCGGCACGAAGGTGCGGGCGGTGATGACGACCGCGGCGAAGGAGTTCGTCACGCCGCTCTCGGTCGGCGCCCTCTCCGAGGACCGGGTCTATTCGGATCTCTTCGATCTGACCGCCGAGCACGAGATCGGCCACATCCGCCTCTCCCGCGAGGCCGACCTGCTGGTCGTCGCCCCGGCGACCGCCGATCTCCTCGCCAAGATGGCGCATGGGCTGGCCAACGATCTCGCCACCAACGTGTTGCTGGCCACCGACAAGCCGGTCCTCGTCGCCCCGGCGATGAACCCGCGCATGTGGACCCATCCCGCCACCGTCCGCAACGCCGCCCAGCTCGCCGCCGACGGCGTCCGCTTCGTCGGGCCGAACGTCGGCGCGATGGCCGAACGCGGCGAATTCGGCGCCGGCCGCATGGCCGAGCCGATGGAGATCCTGGCGGCGATCGAGGCCTTCTTCGCGGAGGCCTCCGCGCCGCGCCCGCTCGCCGGTCGGCGGGTCCTGGTCACCGCCGGGCCGACCCACGAGCCGATCGATCCCGTCCGCTACATCGCCAATCGCTCGTCGGGCAAGCAGGGCTACGCCATCGCCGCCGCCCTCGCCCGCGCCGGCGCCGAAGTGACGCTGGTCTCCGGGCCGGTGACGCTTCCCGACCCGGCCGGGGTGACGACGATCCGGGTCGAGACGGCCCGCGAGATGCTCGAGGCCGCCGAGACGGCGCTACCCGTCGACGTCGCGGTGATGGCGGCGGCGGTCGCCGACTGGCGCGTCGCCTCGGAGGCGGCGGAGAAGATCAAGAAGGGTCCGGACGGCGCACCGAGCCTCGCCTTCGTCGAGAACCCCGATATCCTCGCGACCATCGGCCGCCACGCGACCCT
>CALMYM010000329.1 GCA_937873675.1 uncultured Alphaproteobacteria bacterium
CGATCTTGTCGGCCATGGTCATCGCCTCGACCTGGTCGTGGGTGACGTAGATCATGGTGGTGCCGAGCTGGTGGTGCAGCTCGGAGATCTCCAGCCGCATCTGCACCCGCAGCGCCGCGTCGAGATTGGACAGCGGCTCGTCGAACAGGAACGCCGAGGGCTGGCGCACGATCGCCCGGCCGATGGCGACGCGCTGGCGCTGGCCGCCGGAGAGCTGCTTCGGCTTGCGATCGAGATAGTCGGTGAGGTTGAGGGTGGCCGCCGCCGCCGTCACCTTGGCGTCGATCTCGTGCGCCGCCATGCCCGCCATCTTCAGCGGGAAGGCGATGTTGGCGCGCACGCTCATGTGCGGATAGAGCGCGTAGGACTGGAACACCATCGACAGCCCGCGCTTGGCCGGCGCGAGGTCGGTGGCGTCGCGCCCGTCGATCAGCACGCGGCCGGCGGAGACGTCCTCGAGCCCGGCGATGAGGCGCAGGAGCGTCGACTTCCCGCAGCCCGACGGGCCGACGAACACGGTGAACTCGCCGTCGCCGATCTCGAGGTCGATCGGCGGGATGACGGTCACTTCCCCGAAGGTCTTCTCGACCTTTTCCAAGACGATGCTGCCCATGGGTCGGGTCCTCATTTCACGGCGCCGAAGGTGAGACCGCGCACCAGCTGCTTCTGCGAGAACCAGCCGAGGATCAGGATGGGCGCGATCGCCATGGTCGAAGCGGCGGAGAGCTTGGCGTAGAACAGCCCCTCGGGGCTCGAGTAGGAGGCGATGAAGGCGGTGAGCGGCGCCGCCTTGGCGGCGGTCAGGTTCAACGTCCAGAAGGCCTCGTTCCAGGCGAGGATGACGTTGAGCAGCAGCGTCGAGGCGATGCCGGGCACCGCCATCGGGGTCAGCACGTGGACGATCTCGTTCCACAGATCCGCCCCGTCCATCCGCGCCGCTTCGAGGATCTCCCCGGGGATCTCCTTGAAGTAGGTGTAGAGCATCCACACGATGATCGGCAGGTCGATGAGGGTGAGGATGATGGTCAGCCCCAACCGCGTGTCGAGCAGGCCCAGGTCGCGGAAGATCAGATAGAGCGGCACCAGCACGCCGACCGGCGGCATCATCTTGGTGGAGAGCATCCACATCAAGAGATCCTTGGTGCGCTTGGCCGGTTGGAAGGCCATCGCCCAGGCCGCCGGCACGGCGATGATGAGCCCGAGGAGGGTCGAACCGCCGGCGATGACGATCGAGTTGAAGACGTGCTTGCCGTAGTCCGAACGGACCTGCACCTCGCGGTAGTTCTCCAGCGTCCACTCGAAGGCGAGGAAGGACGGCGGACTCGCGATCGCCTCCCCCTCCGTCTTGAAGCTGGTGAGGACGGTCCACAGGATCGGGAAGAAGACGAGGAAGCCGATGCCCCAGGCGACGACCGTGACGCCGAGCTTGCGGGGCAGAGTGGTGCGACGTGCCATGGCTCAACCCTCCAGCGTCCGGCCGATCATCCGCATCAGGAAGAAGGCGACGATGTTGGCGAGGACGACGGCGACGATGCCGCCCGCGGAGGCGCCGCCGACGTCGAACTGCAGCAACGCCTGGGCGTAGACGAGATAGGCGAGGTTGGTGCTGTCGGTGCCGGGGCCGCCGTTGGTGGTCACCAGGATCTCGGCGAAGACCGAGAGCAGGAAGATCGTCTGGATCAGGATCACCACGGTGATCGCCCGCGACAGGTGCGGCAGCACGATGTACCGGAACCGCGCCAGCGCGCCGGCGCCGTCGAGTTCCGCCGCCTCGCGCTGCTCCTCGTCGAGCGACTGCAGCGCGGTGAGCAGGATCAGCGTCGAGAACGGCAGCCACTGCCAGGCGACGATGACGATCACCGCCAGGAGCGGCGTCGCGGCGAGCCAATCGTGCGGCGCCATCCCCACCGACTTCTGCAGCCAGGCGAAGAGCCCGTTGACCGGGTTCATGAACATGTTCTTCCACACCAGTGCCGACACCGTCGGCATGACGAAGAACGGCGCGATCATCAAGAGCCGCACCGCTCCCTGGCCGAAGAACGGCTGATCGAGCAGCAGCGCCAGCAGGATGCCGCCGACGATGGTGATGGCGAGGACGCCGAGCACGATCGCCAGCGTGTTGGCCACCGCGGCGAAGAAGGCGGGATCGGTGAGGAAGAAGCGATAGTTGAGGAGGCCGATCCACTCCCGCGTGCCCGGCATCAACAGATTGAACCGCAGGAACGAGAACCAGACGGTCATCGCCAGCGGCACGATCATCCACAGGAACAGGAGAACGACCGATGGCGCCACCAACAGGCGTGCCGCGGCCCTGGAGTGTTGCGTGGACATGGACGACCTCCCGAATGGGGCGGTGAGCGCGGATCTTGCCACCTCGACGCACCGGAGCGCCGGGATGCTTCGCATCGTCTCGAACCGACGGGCTCCGTCGGTCGACGCCGGACCGAGCTGTCGGACGCCCTCGGCCGAGAGAACCGGTCTTCCCTCCGACGCGGCCGCGAGGCTGGGCCGGAGGAAGAGGTCGGAGCCGCGACCATCGGGTCGCGGCTCCGACCGAGTCGCCTCCCGCGGTCCGGGAGGAGGAGAGGCCTCTTACCGTGTCGATGAGATACCGACCGGTCGGAATCGATCGGCGAAAGCGAGCCCGAAGCCCGTCGGTCGGCGGGCCGGGAGGCCCATGACATCGGGACGAGCCCGAATGTCATCGGCTGGGGATCACTTGAGATAACCGGCCTTGGTCATCTCGCGGACGGTGATGTCCTGACCCGCCTTGAGCGCGTCGTCGACCGACTTCTGCCCGGCGAGTGCCGCCGAGAACTGCTGGCCGACCGCCGTGCCGATCCCCTGGAATTCCGGAATGGCGACGAACTGCACGCCGACGTAGGGCACCGGTTTCACCGTCGGATGGGTCGGATCGGCCGATTGGATGCTGTCGAGCGTCATCGCCGCGAAGGGCGCCGCCTTCTGGTACTCCGGATTGGCGTAGAGCGAGGCGCGGGTGCCCGGCGGTACGTTGGCCCAGCCCTCCTTCGAGGCGACCAGCGCGAGATAGTCCTTCGAGGTCGCCCAGGCGATGAACTTCTGCGCCGCCTCGGACTTCTTCGAGCCCGCGGGCACCGCCAGCGACCACGCCCACAGCCAGTTGCCGCGCTTGCCGAGGCCGGTGTCGGGGGCGAGCGCGAAGCCGACCTTGTCGGCGACCTTCGAGTCCTTCGGGTTGGTGACGAAGGAGGCGGCGACCGTGGCGTCGATCCACATGCCGCACTTGCCCGACTGGAACAGGGCGAGGTTCTCGTTGAAGCCGTTCGACGAGGCACCCGGAGGACCGGCGTCCTTCATCAGCTTGACGTAGAAGTCGAGCGTCTTCTTCCATTCGGCGGAGTTCAGCTGCGGCTGCCACTTCTCGTCGAACCAGCGCGCCCCGAAGGAGTTCGAGGTGGCGGTGAGGAACGCCATGTTCTCACCCCAGCCGGCCTTGCCGCGCAGGCAGATGCCGTAGACCTCGGCGCCCTTGTCGGTGATCTTGCGCGCCGCCTCGGCGACGAAGTCCCAGGTCGGCGCCTTCGGCATGGTGAGCCCGGCCTTGGCGAAGAGGTCGGTGCGATACATCACCATCGACGACTCGCCGTAGAACGGCGCCGCATAGAGCTTGCCGTCGCGCGACAGGCCGGAGCGGATCGCCGGCAACAGGTCGTCGACGTCGTAACCGGCGCCGAGCTTGTCGAGCGGCACCAGCCAGCCCTGCTTGGCCCAGATCGGCACCTCGTAGGTACCGATGGTCAGCACGTCGAACTGGCCGCCCTTGGTGGCGATGTCGGTGGTCACCTTCTGGCGCAGGACGTTCTCCTCGAGGGTGACCCACTCGACGTCGATGCCGGGGTTCTTCGCGGTGAAATCCCCGGTCAGCTTCTGCATGCGGACCATGTCGCCGTTGTTGACGGTCGCGATGGTGAGGATCTCGGCCTGGGCGGCGGAGACGATCACGAACAGCGAGGACATGCCCAGCAATACCGATCTCAGTGTCATCAGACCCTCCCTGTCCCGGCGGTGGCCGATCGGCGACCATCCCCCCGGGGAAACCGGAGCCCGTCGCCGTCGCTCGGCGCGCGCTTCCGTGGTTCAGAGCATTTGCTCATGGCTTGAGTAATTACTCGTTTGGAGTAGACTGTCAATGCAGAATCCTCGCTGCACTGCAGCGATACTTGGTGATCGGACATCGTTGGTGCATCGCAAAAACGAAGCGATGAAAGACCGCATCGACCGGGCGTCCGCGGAAGTCGTCAGAATTGAAATTTCTCCTAGATGTCGAATGAATACTCGTCCTTCTCGCGTTCTTGACACCCCGTCGGGGGCGATGCTCTGGTTGGATCGCGGCGTCGGAGCCGGGACGGGAGAACGTGATGGCGTCGCAGCGGAGCGGGGACGAGAACGGCAGGCTCGAGGAAGCCGCGCGCGCCGGCTGGCTCTACTACATCGCCGGCAACACCCAGGATCAGATCGCCGCGAAGCTCGGCGTGTCGCGCCAGAGCGCCCAGCGACTGGTGTCGCTCGCCATTTCGGAGCGCCTGATCAAATTCGAACTGGATCACCCGATCGCCCGCTGCCTGTCGCTCGCCGACGAGCTCGAACGGCGCTACGGCCTGCGGCTCGCCGAGGTGGCGCCGACCGATCCGGAGCACCTCGGTTCGCTGGTCGGCGTCGGCCATGCGACGGCGGCGCATCTCGAGCGCCATCTGCGCTCCGCGACGCCGACGACGCTCGGCATCGGCACCGGGCGGACGCTGAAGGCGGCGGTGGAGCAGATGTCGACCTTCGACTGTTCTCACCACAAGATCGTGTCGATGACCGGCAACATCGCCCCCGACGGCGCTGCCGCCTACTACTCGGTGATCTACAACATCGCCGACAAGACCAAGGCGCGCTGCTACCCCTTCCCGATGCCGGTCGTCGCCTCTTCGGTGGAGGAACGCGAGACCCTGTCGCGCCAGCCGCTGATCCTCTCCAACCTCGGCCTGATCGAGCAGGCGGAAGCGATCTTCGTCGGCATCGCCGGCGTCGGCCCGGATGCGCCGCTGCTCGTCGACGGCTTCCTCTCCGAGGCGGAGCTGAACGCCCTGCGCGATGCCGGGGCGGTCGGCGAGATCACCGGCTGGGCCTTCGACCGCGCCGGTGTGCCGATCGCCGGACTGACCAACGCCCGGGTGATGAGCGCGCCGCTGCCCGATCTTTCCGCCAAACTCTGCGTCGCCGTGGCGGTCGGCGCCTCGAAGGTCGAGCCGCTGCGCGCGGCGCTCGCCGGACCGCTGATCAACGGCCTCATCACCGACGAGGCGACGGCGGAGGCGCTCCTCGGCGCCGCCGACTGATCGACCCCGCGACGCCTTCGACATCGACTTCGACACCGCCGCCCGTCGCCGCCTCTCGGTCGACGGCGACGGGTCGCTTCACAAGGGAGCCCGCATCATGATCGTCGTCGCCGGCGAAGCTCTGATGGACGTCTACGAGGCCGGCGCGACGCCGACCGGATCGATGCCCGAGGCGCGCATGGGCGGACCGCCCTTCAACGTGGCGATCGGGCTGGCGCGGCTCGGCAGGCCCGCCGCCTTTTTCGGTGGCATCTCGACCGGCATCCTCGGCGACCGCCTCGCCCGCGGGCTGGCCGAGGAGGGGGTCGACCTCGGCCCCACGGTCCGGCTCGACGCGCCGACCACCCTGGCGCTGGTCGGTCTCAGGCCGAACGGCGTGCCCGACTACGCCTTCTACGGCCACGGCGCCGCCGATCGCTCGCTCGGCCTCGACACGTTGGCGCGGGTGCCGGCGGCGGCGGCCTATCACTTCGGTTCCTATTCGATGGTGGTCGAGCCGACCGCCTCGACGCTGCTCGCCCTGGCGCGCCGCGAGAGCGGACGGGCGGTGATCTCCTGGGATCCCAACGTCCGGCCGACGGTCGAGCCCGACGCGGCGGTATGGCGTGCGCTCGTCGCCCGGATGCTGCCGCTCGCCCATCTGATCAAGGTCAGCGACGAGGATCTGTCGATCCTCTTCCCCGGCCGCGAGGTCGCGGATGTCGCCGCCGAGTGGCGCGCCGCCGGCGTCCACCTCGTCGTCGTCACCCGCGGTGGCGAGGGGGTCTCGGCCTGGACCGCGTCGGGGCGGATCGATCGTCCGGCGCGTGAGGTCACGGTGGTCGACACCGTCGGCGCCGGCGACACCTTCCAGGCGGCGCTGCTCACCGCGCTTTCGGAAACGGGACATCTCACGCCCGACGCACTCGGCCGTCTCGGCGGCGAGACCCTCGCCGCCGTTCTCGACTTCGCCGGTGCCGCCGCGGCGCTCACCTGCACCCGTCGCGGCGCCGATCTGCCGAGACGGGCGGAGCTCGACACGGCAAGCTGAACCGGCCGGTGACGGCGCCGTCGGCGCCGGTCCCACGGGTCCGAAAAGCCCCGCCGCCGCTTACTTCGGCTCGCCCTTGAGGACGCCGCCGGCGGCGAAGTGCCAGGCGGGCACTTCGTTGATGATGATCCGCACCGACTCGCGCGGCGCATCGAGGCTGGCGACCAGAGCGTCGGTCACCGCCTCGACCATCTTCTTCTTCTTCTCGAAGGACCGGCCCTCGATCATGGTCATGTGGACGATGGGCATCGTTTCACCTCAGGCGACGACGTGGAAGGAAACCGCCCCCAGTCCCTGGAAGGAGGTGCGGACATGGAGGCCGACGCTCAGCGGATGGGCGGCGGTGGCGCCGCCGGCCAGCACGATGTCGCCCGGCTCCAGCCGTTCGCCGGCCCGCGACACCAGACGCGCCGCGGCGAGAAGGCTGCGGATCGGATCGCCGAGGATCGCCGCGGTCGAGCCGATCTGCACCGGCCTGCCGTCGATCTCCATGACGATGCCGAGGTTCGACACGTCGGTGTCCCTCTTCGCCCAACTGCCGAGGTAGAAGCCGGAGGACGACGAATTGTCGGCGACGACGTCCGGCAGCGCGAACTTGAAGTTCTGGTAGCGGCTGTCGATGATCTCCAGCGCCGGGGCGACAGCCTCGACCGCCGCCAGCGCTTCGGCCGCCGAAACCTCGCCCTCGAGCGGTTTGCCGATGATGTAGGCGATCTCCGGCTCCACCCGCGGGTGGACGTAGGCGGCGCGGCTCAGTTCGCCGCCTTCGCCGAGCCGCATGGCGTCGGTGAGCCGCCCCCAGATCACCTCGGAGACGCCGACCTGTTGCATCTTGGCGCGCGAGGTCAGGCCCATCTTGAAACCGGCGCGGCGTTCGCCGCGGGCGCGGCGGCGGGCGACCGAGAGCGCCTGGACGGCATAGGCGTCCTCGACCGTCAGGTCGGGGAGGGTGTCGGTCAACTGCGGGATGGCGGTCGCGGTGCGGGCCGCCTCGTCGACGATCCGGGCGAGTTCGGCGAGGCTCGTCATGCGGCTTCTCCGCGCTTCTGGAGGATGTCGAGGGCGACGTCGATGATCATGTCCTCCTGACCGCCGACCATGCGGCGGCGGCCGAGTTCGGTGAGGATCTCGCGGGTGTCGACGCCGTAGAGCTTCGAGGCGTTCTCGGCATGGCGCAGGAACGACGAGTAGACGCCGGCATAGCCGAGCGAGAGAGATTCGCGATCGACCCGAACCGGGCGATCCTGCAGCGGACGCACCAGGTCGTCGGCCGCGTCCATCAGCTTGAAGAGGTCGCAGCCTGTTTCGATGCCTTTACGGTTCAGCACCGCGATCAGCGCCTCGAGCGGCGCGTTGCCGGCGCCGGCGCCCATGCCGGCGAGAGAGGCGTCGACGCGCACCGCACCCGCCTCGATGCCGGCCACCGCATTGGCGACGCCCAGCGTCAGATTGTGGTGGGTGTGGACGCCGATCTCGGTCTCCGGCTTCAACGCCGCCCGCACCGCCTTCACCCGCTCGGAATAGTCCTCGGGGAGGAGGGCGCCGGCGGAGTCGGTGACGTAGACGCATTCGGCGCCGTAGCTCTCCATCAGCTTGGCCTGTTCGACCAGCTTCGCACTGTCGACCATGTGGGCCATCATCAGGAAGCCGATGGTGTCCATGCCGAGGTCGCGCGCCGCCTCGATGTGCTGGCGCGACACGTCGGCCTCGGTGCAGTGGGTGGCGATGCGGACCGACCGGGCGCCGGCGCCGTAGGCCGCCTTGAGATCGTGCACCGTGCCGATGCCGGGGATCAGCAGGATGGTCGGCACCGCATGGGTGCAGACCTCGGCGACCGCGCCGATCCAGTCGACGTCGTCGTGGACGCCGAAGCCGTAGTTGAAGGTCGAGCCGGTGAGGCCGTCGCCGTGGGTGATCTCGATGGCGTCGACCTTGGCCGCGTCGAGGGCGCGGGCGATCGTCTGCACCGCCTCGAGCGTATAGGCGTGACGGATCGAGTGCATGCCGTCACGCAGGGTGACGTCCTGGACGTAGAGCTTGTTTCCGTTCGGGCGAGCCATCACGCGGCCTCCTGCGCACGGACCTTGGCGGCCCAATGGTCGGCGGTGACCAGGGCGGCGGAGGTCATGATGTCGAGATTGCCGGCGTAGGCCGGCAGGTAATGGGCGGCGCCCTCGACCTCGAGCATGATCGTGGTCTTGAGCCCGGACGAGAGGCCGATGCCGGGGATGCGCACCGGCGCGTTGTCGCCGATCACCTCGAACTGGACCTTCTGCTTCAGCCGATAGCCGGGCACGTACTTCTGCACGCTCGCCACCATCTCCAGGATCGACGCCTCGATCGCCTCGCGGTCGCCCCCTTGGGAGAGGGTGAACACCGTGTCGCGCATGATCAGCGGCGGTTCGGCCGGGGTGAGGATGATGATCGCCTTGCCGCGCTCGGCGCCGCCGAGCACCTCGATCGCCTTCGACGTCGTCTCGGTGAACTCGTCGATGTTGGCGCGGGTGCCGGGACCGGCCGACTTCGAGGAAATCGAGGCGACGATCTCGCCGTAGATCAGGCGCTTCGAGGCGCGCTTGACGGCGTGGACCATCGGGATCGTCGCCTGGCCGCCGCAGGTGACCATGTTGACGTTGGGCCGGTCGATGTTGGCGTCGCCGTTGATCGCCGGAATGGTGAAGGGGCCGATCGCCGCCGGCGTCAGGTCGATGACCTTCTTGCCGTCCTTTTGCAACAGCGCATCGTTGTGCAGATGCGCCTTGGCCGAGGTGGCGTCGAACACCACCTGGATGTCCTTGTACTCGGGCATGCGGCGTAAGCCCTCGATACCCTCGTGGGTCGTCGGCACCTTGAGCCGGGCGGCACGGGCGAGGCCGTCGGAATTCGGATCGATACCGACCATCGCCCCCATCTCGAGATGCTGCGACGTGCGCATCACCTTGATCATCAGATCGGTGCCGATGTTGCCCGATCCGATGATCGCGCATTTCACTTTGGACATGGGTTTGCTCCTCGTGGTCGCGCCCGGAGGGCGAGCCGCGTGAAAAGGAAAGACGGGGGATCGCCGCCGCCGGCCTCAGGCGAAGGCGGCGCGGACCGAGCCGAGACCCTCGATGCGCACGTCGAAGACATCGCCCGCGGTGACCGGCACCATCGGGCCCAGCGCCCCGGAGAGGATGGTGTCGCCGGCTCGCATCGGCCGGCCGACGCGGGCCATCACCTTGGCCAGCCACAGGGTGGCGTTGAGCGGCGAGCCCATGCAGGCGGCACCCGCCCCGACCGAAACCGGTTCGCCGGCCTTCTCCATCACCATGCCGCACAGCCGCATGTCGAAGTCGGTGATGCGAACGGGACGCGAGCCCAGCACGTAGAGGCCGGAGGAGGCGTTGTCGGCGATCGTGTCGGTCAGCCGGATGTCCCAGTTGGCGACGCGGGAGCCGACGATCTCGATCGCCGGCACGGCGTAGTCGATGGCGCGGAAGAGATCGGCGACGGTCAGCTGCTCGCCGTCGAGGTCGCGACCGAGGACGAAGGCGATCTCCGCCTCGACCTTCGGCTGCATCGCGTCGGCGAGCGGAATGTCGAGCGCTTCGGGACGAGCCATGTCGGCGAAGAGCATGCCGTAGTCGGGCTGATCGACGCCGAGCTGTTTCTGCACCGCGAGCGAGGTGAGGCCGATCTTGCGGCCGACGAGACGGCGACCGTTCGCCAGCGCCCGTTCGGTGTTGATCTGCTGCACCGCATAGGCCGCGGCGGTGTCACCGGCCTCGAGGAGGTCGCGGATCGGCGCGGTCGGGGTAGCCGACGTCGCGGCGGCGTGGAGGCGGTCGGCGGCCTCGCGGATAGCCTCGGGAGAGGTGGCCATGGTTCGGTTCCGATCTCAGAGCTTGACGCAGACGTTGGTGATCTCGGTGTAGAACTCGAGGCTGTGCACGCCACCCTCGCGGCCGATGCCGGAGGCCTTGGCGCCGCCGAAGGCGGTCCTGAGGTCGCGCAGGAACCACGAGTTCACCCAACAGATTCCGACGTCCATCTTGGCGGCGACGCGGTGCGCGCGCGACAGGTTTTCCGTCCACACCGCCGCGGCGAGGCCGTAGGGGGTGGAGTTGGCGAGCGCGATCGCCTCCTCCTCGGTGTCGAAGGGGCGGATGTGGCAGCAGGGGCCGAAGATCTCTTCGTTGACGCAAGAGGCATCGTCGGAAAGCCCGGTCCAGATGGTCGGCTCGACCCAGGAGCCACCGGCGAGATCGGCCGGCATCTCGGGGATGCCGCCGCCGGTGACCACGGTGGCACCTTCTTCGACCGCCTTGGCGTAGTAGGACAGCACCTTCTGCTGATGCTCCTTGGAGATCAGCGGTCCGATGCCGGTGGTCGGATCCTCGGGACGGCCGAGGCGCAGCCGTTCGGCGCCCTTCTTCAGCCGTGCGACGAATTCCTCGAAGATCGGGCGTTCGACATAGACCCGTTCGGTGCCGAGACAGACCTGACCGCAGTTGGAGAAGACCGAGCGCATGGTGCCCTCGATCGCCTTCTCCATATCGCAGTCGGCGAAGATCAGCGCCGGGTTCTTGCCACCGAGTTCGAAGGAGACCGGGCGGATGCCGTGGGCGGCCTGTTTCATGATCGCCTCGCCGGTGCGGGTCTCACCGGTGAAGGTGATGCCGGCGACGCCCGGGTGCTGGGTCAGGAATTCGCCGGCCGAGTCGGGGCCGAGGCCGTGGACGACGTTGTAGACGCCCTTCGGCACCCCGACCTCGTTCATGATCTCGCCGAGCAACGTCGCGGTGAGCGGCGTCTCCTCCGACGGCTTGACGACGACGGTGTTGCCGAGCGCCAGCGCCGGGCCGACCTTCCAGGTCATGAGCAGGAGCGGCAGGTTCCAGGGGCTGATGACGGCGATGACGCCGCGCGGGCGGCGCAGGCCGTAGTTGAGGGCGCCGGTGCCGTCCGGCGTCGTCATCGGGAAACACTCGGTCGCGACCGTCTTGGCGACGTCGGTGAACATCTTGAAGTTCGCCGCGCCGCGCGGGATGTCGATGTGGGAGGCGAGCGACATCGGCTTGCCGGTGTCGAGGCATTCGGCTTCGAGGAAGTCGTCGAAGCGCCGGTTGATCGCGTCGGCGACGGCGCCGAGCATGTCGGTGCGCTCGACCACGCTCATCCGGCCCCAGGCGCCGTCGAGGGCGGCGCGAGCGGCGCGGACGGCGGCGTCGATCTCGGCGCGTCCGCCCTCCGGCACGCGGCCGATCGAGCTGCCGTCGGTCGGGCAGAAGTTCTGCCAGCTCTTTCCCGTCGACCCTTGGGTGAATTCACCGTCGATGAAGTGGGCAGCATCACGCCGCGCGCTCGAGTCGGCGAGCGAACGGCGTTCGTGGAGCGAATGAACGGTCATACGACGGTCTCCTGACGGACACGACGGGGGCGCGCCCCGTCCGGAATTCGAATGGATGCGCTCACCCGGCGAGAGCGGCGAGGCCGGCGGCGGCGCAGGCGCGATCGTCGTCCTCCGAGCCGCCGGACACGCCGATGGCGCCGACGGTGGCGCCGTCGAGAACGATCGGTAGT